>QHMS01000155.1 GCA_003217895.1 Verrucomicrobiota bacterium | reverse complement strand
ACGCGTAGTCAATCGTGCGCTGGGTGAACTTTCGGTGTTGTTCATTCTCGCTGGTAAAAGTCTCTCAGAAATGTTCACAGCTTATTCACATGCGCATTGCCCCGTCCTCGCCAGCGGGCTTGAGACTAGAAATCCGTTTAAAAATCGACAAGAAAAAAATGAATTTTTTTTTCTTGCCCGCGAAAAAATTTTCTTGACTAAAAAAAAGAAACGCGCGTGTCCGAGGGAGAACAAAATATCGTTTTCTCCAGCAGATTTGCCGCGACGCTTTGCCATTGTCAATTGGTTACGGCGGCGGCGAAATGATCTGTATTTTTTCCTTCTCCCGAGTTGACCGGGTCGGCCAGCGGCGCAACTTTTCCCGCCTCCAGAGTGCCGGGTTAAGCGCGTGGCGAATCAAAGAATGCAGGCAAGGCACCCGAAAATAACGACATGGCAGGCAAACCGTATTGCAAATTCCAATAAACCAGCAATGCGTCGAATTTCTTTAATCGGGCTGCTAGTTTCTTTTCTCGCGACGCCGTATGCACTTCCCCTCGATGAGTTGTTGCCACCCTTCGGCTTTCGATGGAACGACTCTATGGCGCGCGTGGAAGGAGTGTTGCATGGTGCAAAAGCGAAAATTGCGTCGCGGGAAAAAAAAGAGAACCGGGAAGTCTGGACTGTGGAAGGACTCGTTCATCCCGGATTAAAACGCACCGTATTTACCTTCAAGCAGAGGGCTCTTGTCGCTGTGGAGCTACAGTATGAATACCCCGACTGGTCGATCGAACGCTACAACCAGCGCATGGGTGAAATTCGCAAATACTTCGACGAGAAGTACGGAACTGGGAAACTGGTGTCGCGCGGTAACGAGCACGATACGGATGTTATCCAAACACTAGTCGGCTACCAATGGATGGTCGGCGCGACCATGTTGGAGCTTTTTTATTTCTCGGCGCAGCACGACAATTTCGTTTACCGCACGATCAGCGTGGATTACAAAGCGCTGTGACGGCCTCTCCGTTCGCGAGGCCTGCTCTTACGGCAGCTTAAAGTTGCAGTCAGCGATCCACCTCGCCCATAACAATATCGACACTTCCGAGGATTACCATGACATCTGCGACCACGTGGCCGAGACACATGTCTTCGAGAATCGTGAGATTAATAAAACTCGGCGGACGCACGCGGTAGCGATACGGATTCGGGCCGCCATCGCTGATCAAGTAAAATCCGAGCTCGCCTTTGGGCGCTTCAATGCGGCCGTACGCTTCGCCTACAGGCGGGCGAAACGCGCGGATCTTCACTTTCGAATTAAGGATCGGACCGGGCTGAATCAGAGCGAGCGCCTGTTTCAAAATTTCGACGCTCTCACGCATTTCGAGCGCGCGCATCATCAAGCGATCGTAAGTGTCGCCATGTTCGCCTAGAGGAATGCGGAACTTGAAACGCGGATAAAATCCGTAGCCATCCACTTTGCGAACGTCATAGTTCACGCCGCAGGCGCGCAGCATTGGGCCGGTAATCCCGGCGCTAACAGCGAGATCGGCCGAAAGTCTGCCGACGTTCTGCGTGCGCGCGATCACGATTTCGTTTCCAAGGATCAGTTCACCAAACTCATCGAGAAATTTCGGAAAACGATCGACAATCTTCTTCGCGGCGGCAAGCCACTCATCGCTGGCATCAACGCGGCAACCCCCGAACCGCATGTAGTCGCACATCATCCGTGCACCGGAAAGCGATTCGAATAGGTCGAGAATCTTCTCGCGTTCGCGGAACGCGTACATGAGCGGCGTGCCCCATGCGCCCATGTCGCTTAACAGGAAACCGAGGAGCGACGCGTGATTTTGGAGCCGCGTTAGTTCGGCGAGAATCACGCGCAAATACTGAGCGCGCTCGGGAACTTCGATGGCCGCGAGTTTTTCGACGCTGAGCGCGTAGGCCCAGTTATTGGTCATCGAACAAAAGTAATCGAGACGATCTGTGTACGGCATCGAGCCGAGATAAGTCGTGTGCTCACCGATCTGCTCGTGGTTGCGGTGCAAGTACCCGAAGACCGGTTTGAGCTTGCGTACGATCTCGCCTTCGAGCGCCACGTTCATGCGAAAAACCCCGTGCGTGGACGGATGCTGCGGCCCCATCGACACTTCTAGCAGCTCGCCTTCCAGTCGTGAAGTCATCGTTACCGGCGGGCGCTCCATTGCTTCTAATGTTTGAACCGTTGCGCTCATTTGTCTGGTGTAGCCACGTCGCTATGCGACGTAATTTTTTCCGCACCATCGAGTTCCGGCCGCGCCGTGTAATGTTGCTTTGCTCGTGCCAGCACTTCGTCATGCGGCGTCGGTTCCCATTCAAAATCGTCCGGCTGCACATAATCTTTGCGCATCGGATAATCTTCAAACTCATCCCACATCAAAATCCGCCGCAGATCGGGATGACCATCGAACCGAATTCCATAGAGGTCGAAAATCTCGCGCTCCTGAAATTCCGCGCTGCGCCAGACTGGCGTGAGCGAGGGCAATGGTGCGCATTTCGCGCGACCTTCAGTGCGCATGCGAATGATCACCGGGCCGTGTTTGTGCGCCATCGAGTAAAGGTGATAAACCGCTTCCAAGTAGCCGGGAATTTTCTCCTCGGTTGTCTGATCGACCTCTTTCTCGAAGCCGTCGACGACTGTCTTTATTTTTATCGTTTTCTTCACGACCCGATCGAGCCAATCGACGCCAGTAACGTTTGAGCAGAAGTCGAGGCGCAATGTCGGGTCATCGCGCAGGAAGTGCGCGACCGCGAGCGCGTGCGCGTTATCAATCAAAAGCGAATGCTGCTGCGATGGGGTGCCGTTCGGCACGATATCGGTCTTTGCGCCGGGAACGCTAGATTCGATACGCGCTTTGATTTGCTCCAGCAACTCCACAATCAGACCCGCTCAAGTTTCGGCGGTTGAAAAACGTCACGATTCGCCGGCGGTTCCAGATCGTGCTCCCCGAATTTCGGAACTGGAAATTCGCTTAGTTGCTCTGGCTTAAGAAATTCAGCTTTGTCCGTACCGGTAAGTTTCTGGCCATCGATCTTGCGTTGCAGTTCCATGAACGCATGCAGCAGCGCCTCCGGTCGCGGCGGACAGCCAGGAATGTAAACATCCACAGGGATGTAGCGGTCGATTCCTTTGAGGACATTGTATCCTTGCTTGAATGGCCCGCCCGAGATCGCGCAGGCACCCATCGCAATGACATATTTCGGGTCAGCCATCTGGTTGTAGAGTCGCACAATTTGTGGCGCCATTTTCTTGGTCACCGTCCCGGCAACGATCATCAGATCGGCCTGGCGCGGGGATGGCCGGAAAACCTCGCCGCCGAAGCGCGCGATGTCGTAGCGTGACGCTGCAGTTGCGATCATTTCAATGGCGCAACACGCCAGTCCGAATTGCAGCGGCCAGATCGAGTTCTTGCGCCCCCAGTTGTAAAGTTCTTGCATGGAAGTCACCCAGATTCCCTGGCGTTGCAGCTCGGTGCGAAGTTTTTCGTCGATCTCGCTCATGATTTCGGGTGAAAGGTTACAAAAGTTACGAGGATTACGTCGTTACAACAGCACGGCTGCCAATATCCTTTGTACAATGTAACTCTTTTAACTTTTTTAACCAGCGGCCTAGCGCGCCCATTGCAGGCAACCCTTGCCCCACGCCCAAGCGAGACCTTCAATTAAAAGAAGCAGAAAAATCAGAATGGCAACAAACGCACCGACCGGCAACCCGGTAAAAGCGACCGCAAACGGCACAAGAAAAACCGCCTCGACGTCGAAGATCAAAAAGATGATGGCGTAGAGATAATACTGCGACTGGAACTGAATGTGCGCTTCACCGATGGATTCGACCCCGCACTCGTAAGTCGCGTTCTTTTCCGCGCCGGGCTTCGGCGGCTGGAAAAATCGCCGCCACGCCCACGCCAGGGCCAGCGGCACCAGCGGAAACGCCAGCGCCACACCAATGAAGATGACGATGAATAGATACGGATGCGGATGCATTTCTGTCATGTTGAGCGGAG
This sequence comes from Verrucomicrobiota bacterium, assembly GCA_003217895.1. Classification (GTDB taxonomy): domain Bacteria; phylum Verrucomicrobiota; class Verrucomicrobiia; order Chthoniobacterales; family UBA10450; genus Udaeobacter. The sequence goes on along the minus strand of QHMS01000155.1, from coordinate 2,286 downwards.
CGAAACATCCAGCTACTTCAGGCGAATGCGGTCACTGTTTCAATTGGGAACCCCAACTGAAGATAGATGATGCCACATAACCCTAGACTTGCTCGAAGTAGCTGGATTCTTCGCTTCGCTCAGAATGACAATGTTCAATTTGGTTAGGATATTCAAATTCGCTCGGAAAGCACACCTGCCGAGTTTCACATAGCGTTTAGGGTTCGAAGTGGTATCGGCCCCTGCCGATAAAGTCAGGATGGGCTGGGAAGCCCATGCGACTTACTCCTCAGTTGATTTTCGGCCGAACCAGCGACGCTTTTTCGGCTTCGGTTCCTCCGCTGGCACCGGCGCCTCAACCGGCTCTTGTTCTGTCGCCGCCGGCTCTTCTCCTTTTGGCTCTGCGCGCTCTGGTTCTGTTGGCTTTGGTTCGGCCTTTTTCCGTCTCGCCTTTTTTTCTTCTGCAGGCTTTGTCTCTACAACCTCCGCCATGTCGACCCATTCGATGAAAGCCAGCGGAGCGGAGTCGCTTTTGCGTTGGCCAAGTTTTACGATCCGTGTGTATCCACCATTGCGCTCCGCCGATCTTGGCGCGATGTCGTCAAACAATTTCTTGACCGCATTCTTTTGACGCAAAGTCGCCAGAGCGGTTCGCCGCGCGTGAATCGATCCGTTTTTCCCGAGAGTAACCATTCGCTCTGCGAGCGGTCGAACGGCCTTTGCCTTGGCCAACGTGGTCTTGATACGTTGATGTTCGATCAAAGAACAAACCTGATTCGCCAAGAGCGCCTTTCGGTGCTCAGCCGTGCGCCCAAGTTTGATCGTTTTCTTTTGATGTCTCATTGCTCCGCAGGGTTAAGTTGTTGATTCGCTGAACGGAAAAGCGGCGTCAAGCCGCCGCACTCCAACGCGCGCTACGCGCGCAAAATGATTCGCCGTTTCACGTTGGTTCTTGTCCATTCGTGGTTTAACCGAAGCTTATCTGGCAGCGGGAGGAGCAGCTTCGCCCGCGCCATCGCTGCTTATCGGCACGTCGATCAAGCCCGGCTCGAATTTCATGCCCAGACTCAACCCAAGGTGTTGCAGTTTGTCCTTGATTTCGTTTAACGATTTTTTGCCGAAATTGCGATACTTCAGCATTTCGGCTTCGGTTTTTTGGGCGAGCTGACCAACAGTGGTGATATTCGCATTGTTCAAGCAATTGGCTGCGCGCACACTGAGCTCGATCTCGTTCACGCTCATGTTGAGCAGCTTCTTTAGCTTGATATTTTCTTCGCTCACCCCTGCCGGTGTCTGGTCGAACTCGATCACTTCTTCGTTGTAGTGCACAAAGACGTCGAGGTGATGCCGCAGAATTGCGGACGCCTGGAGTAGTGCGTCATCCGGCGTCAAACGCCCGTCGGTCCAGATTTCGAGAATGAGCTTGTCGTAATCGGTGCGCTGACCGACCCGGGTGTTTTCGACCGCATACTTGATGCGCGTCACCGGCGAAAAGATGGAATCGATCGGGATAATACCGATCGGCTGATCGGCACGCTTGTTTTCCTCGCCGGTGGCGAAGCCACGGCCGACGCGCACATCGAGCTCGGCGTCAAATTTATGTTTCTTGTCGAGAGTGCAGATCACCTGCTTGGGGTTCAGCACTTCAAAACCTTGAATGGCCTGGATGTCGCCGGCGGTCACTTCGCCTTCCTTGTTCACGGTAAGCGAAAGTTTCTTCGGCTCGTGGTCCTGGCCGTCCACTTTGAATTTCACTTTCTTGAGGTTGAGGACGATGTCGGTGACGTCCTCGACCACGCCCGGGAGCGTGGCGAACTCGTGCTGCGCGCCTGTGATTTTTGCCGCAGTGATGGCAGCACCTTCCAGCGACGAAAGCAGAACTCGCCGAAGGGAGTTCCCAACCGTATGACCGTAGCCGGCTTCAAACGGCTCAGCGGTGAATTTTGCGTAGGTATCGGTGGCCGTGCTCTCGTCCTTCGCGAGAGTTTTCGGCATTTCAAAACGACCGTAACGGATTGGCATATTTCTCAGTCAGCGATTTAACGAGTGGGTGATTTAACGAATGCAGAAAGCAAATCGTCAGATCGCTAAATCATTAAATCGCCAAATTCCTTCTTCGCCGGGTTCCCCCTGGCGAGTGCGGCCTCGCATCCAGCGACGGAGACCCAGGGACCAACGGCGTAATTTCAAAACTCGCTGCGGACTTGGAATAAACACTGAATCCGCGATTTTGCAAACGGCCATTCCTTTCATCAGTGCCCACACAGGCATTCTCATTTTTCGAGTACGTCGTCCGGCAATTCGTTG
>QHMS01000154.1 GCA_003217895.1 Verrucomicrobiota bacterium | reverse complement strand
TCGACTACCGTTTGTTCGCTGGTGAATCCGAAAACATCGAGCACATCGTTCTCGCTGATTTTCTCTCCGCAAAATGCCACCAGCTGGTCGAGCATCGATTCTGCATCGCGCAGACCGCCTTCTGCGCCGCGCGCAATCGCATGCGCAGCCGCCGGCTCCAGCGTGATCTTTTCCTTTCCGGCAATGAATTGGAGATGCTGCGCAATGAGATTCGCCGGGATGCGATGGAGATCGAACCGCTGACAGCGTGAGAGGATCGTCGGCAAAACCTTGTCGGGTTCCGTCGTGGCGAAAATGAACTTCACGTGTGGCGGCGGTTCTTCGAGCGTCTTCAGCAATGCGTTGAATGCTTCCTTGGTGAGCATGTGCACCTCGTCGATGATGTAGATTTTGTAACGGCCCTTCGCCGGCGCGTAGCGCACGTTGTCGCGCAGCTCGCGCACGTCATCGATGCCGCGGTTGCTCGCGCCGTCGATCTCGATTACGTCGAGGCTGTTGCCCGCGGCGATCTCCCGGCAGTTATCGCATATTCCGCACGGCGTGATCGTCGGACCTTTCTCGCAATTGAGCGATTTCGCCAAAATCCGGGCTGTCGAAGTTTTGCCGATGCCGCGCGGCCCGACAAACAGATACGCGTGGGCAAGCCGATTCTGTGTGACCGCATTTTTGAGCGTGCGTGAGACGTGCGCCTGCCCCACCAGATCGTCGAAAGTTTGGGGACGATATTTTCTGGCGAAAACCTCGTAGCTCACACATTCAATCTAACTGCGCATCGGCTTCGCGAAAACGGAAAATAGAACGTCTAACCGCGAATGGACACGAATTGGCACGAATTTGGCAGACCAGAATTTCTGGATTTTTGATTGAGCGTTGGACGTTGGACGTTGAGCGTTGAACGTTTTCCACATGTTTAACAGGTCCACACCCGGCTTGGTCTTCGTGTTGCTGCTGTTGGGCGTAATCGTGCTCGATTCCTCCGCACGCGAGCCGATCAAGTCACAGGCACCAATCGAGGCGAAGATCGTTCGCGCGCGCGATCTCGGGATTCCGTTTGAAGGCACGCCGGGAAAGCTGAACGGGATCACCGATGTCCCTGGCGTCGAAGTCGGCTATACAACGTTAATCAGCGGCGAAGGAAAGCTTGAAGTAGGCAAAGGCCCGGTGCGGACTGGCGTTACTGCGATCCTGCCGCGCGGTCACTCTTCGCTTAACGATCCTGTTTACGCGGGCTTTTTTAGCCTGAACGGCAACGGGGAGATGACCGGCACAGCATGGGTGGAAGAGAGCGGTTTTCTCGAAGGACCAATCGCTATTACAAACACGCACAGCGTTGGCGTCGCGCGCGACGCGGTCATTGCATGGCAGGTTAAGCAGGGGACAGGCAGCCAGACTTTGTGGAGCTTACCCGTTGTTGCCGAAACGTGGGACGGCTGGCTCAACGACATCAATGGCTTTCACGTTAGACCCGAAGATGTCTGGCATGCGCTCGATACCGCGCACAGTGGCGCCATCGAAGAGGGCAGTGTCGGCGGCGGCACTGGGATGATCTGCTACGAGTTCAAAGGCGGAAACGGGACCGCCTCGCGTAAGATCGACATCCGCGTGTCCAAAGACGCTCCGCCACGAAGCTTTGTTGTCGGCGTATTTTTGCAGGCGAACTTCGGTCGCCGGCCGCAGCTCGTCATCGCGGGCGTGCCCGTTGGCAAGGAAATTCCCGGCGAAGTTTACAAGAAAGAAAATGGCTCCTGTATCGCTGTAGTCGCAACCGACGCGCCGTTATTGCCGAATCAATTAAAGCGACTCGCCCGCCGGATATCGCTCGGCATCGCGCGGACGGGAACAATTTCCGGAAACAGCTCGGGCGATCTGTTCATCGCATTTTCAACGGCAAATCCAAACGTCGCGAGCGCAGATCAAATCACGCATGATGTGCAAACAATTCCTAATGATCTGATGGACCCGCTTTTCACGGGCGTTGTCCAAGCCACGGAAGAAGCGGTCGTAAATGCGCTGGTGGACAATCATTCCATGACCGGCCGCGATAATCATCGCGTCGAAGCGCTGCCGCACAACCGCTTGCGCGAAATCATGAAGCGTTTCCGCTGAGGGCGGTCGATTCTGTCTGCCCACGGGTAGCGCACGCGTCTCGCGTGTTGATTTCGGCGTCTCGCCGAAACAGGCCCTTCCTTTGAAGGTCGGTGCTCAGGGAGGATGCGAATTCCCAAGAAAAGTTCGCGCTCGCGAGGACGCGCTCGCCAACACGCGAGACGCGTGCGCTACCCAGGCATTGCAATCGTCCACTAAATCATCGCGAGCAGTAGCGGCGCAATTTTCGTGGCAGCCATTCCCAGCAGCTGTAGCGTCAATTTCTCAGCTCGCTCCTGCGCCTGCGCCGGTTGGCTGTCGATAAAGACCCTCAGATCGCGTTTTTGATTTTCCACGAAGTAATCGAAGTCTTCCTTGTCGATCTTGTGTTCTTTCAAAAGGAGGAGGCGCTGTTCGAGTTCCTCTGCGTTTTGCCGGATCAGCTCGGTGGTGTCACCTTTCGCTTGCGCGAGCAAATCCTGAAATTCTTTCGTGGCGGCTGCGACAGACTCGTCGCCGACCTGATCGAGCGCCGAATCAAGCTCTGATTTCCGTGTCTTTTTGTGTTTGGTCTTATCGTCCGAGGGCATGATCGTAGATCTTGTTAATGTCTTTCTTCATTTCGCTTGCCAGCGCGGAAGTAACTTTGCCATGGCTTGCTTTGCTTCGCAGATGCGCCGCGTCGGCGTCGAATTGCGCTTTCAGATCGATTAGCACCGGACGACGCGCCGTGAATTTTTCATTGGCGATGGCCTGTTGAAATTTTGTATCGCCTTCGTTCACCCTGGCGTCGAACGCGGCGCCGTTGAAACGCTTGCGGGGCACGGCGAACTCGTCGATGAAGGCAAGATGAAAACTGCGCAGGCTCTCGATTGTCGCATCGCTTCCGGTTTTGGTGAAAGTCGCAGTGCCACAACTGGCGACGACGATTCCGGCAGCGCAGAGGAAAGCGTTTCGAACAATGAGATTCTTGGCCGTATTGAAATTCATAAGGCAATGTCGTGAGCTCGATCTTGCGCCGACTCGTTCCCGGGTGTCAAGACATGAAGAAGCTAGGAACGCTATAGCCGTGGTCGCTGACCCCGGTTGTAGGGGCATTTGTGCCAAGCGCCTGAGGCTTTCTCCTTAAGTTCACGCCTGTAATTTCGTAGCTTCCTGCGTTCCTGATTAGAAAACCAATCCCTGTTATCTGCGTGGTCCGCGCATTCGTGACTATGCCACTTCGGAGCCTATCAACCGCAGTGCTTCATGCGAAGGCTGGTTAGCGAAGGTGGTCTCTCCTAAGAAGTTTTTTACTTTTTTCCAAACTTCGCCCCCAAAAATCTGGAGAAAGAAGGTAAGGATTTATTGAAACTGACCGCTCGGCGTGCCGAATCTGCCGATCATCTCATTTGTTCGGTTGTTATGCAAATCTGGTGGTAAGGCTTTCGCCGAGTGCGTCTTGCAAGCGATTGAGGTCAGCAACTTTTTTCGAAACTTCGGCCCGTATTTCCCGAAGAAGATAAGTGAAAACCAGCGTGGTGGGCATCGGATGGTGAGAGCGCTGAGCGTTTCGAACCCATGAGTTGGATCACCCTCGCTTGGTCGATAAACGTCGGAGCATGTTTGACCCTTGCGGCGATGTATCTGACCGTTTGGTCCAAACAGCGCCAAAGCTGGGTTCATTTGGTGTTTTCCTGTAGCGCGATTGCGGCCGCGGCCATCTCTGTATTCGAGTTATGGATGGTGAATGCCCAGACGGTAGAGCGATACGAAGCTTTGGTACGCTGGATACATCTGCCCGTATGTGTGCTCATGCTCTCGTTCGTGGCTTTCGTGCGACTCTATCTCCACGCCGGACGAGCATGGCTGGCGTGGAGCATCTACGGCCTGCGGACGTTGATACTCGTCCTCAATTTCATTTTTCCGCTGAGTATCAATTTCCGGGCAATTACAGATATCCGCCACTTCTCATGGGCCGGCGAGATCGTCTCAGTGCCCGTCGGCTCCGCGAATCCATGGGGTTTACTTAGTAGTTTTAGCCTGCTCTTGCTGCTGATCTTTTTCGTGGACGCCACAATTACCGTCTGGCGACGCGATGATCGACGACGCGCTTTGCTCGTCGGTGGTAGCATGATTTTCGGCGCGATCTTGGCGTGGCATGTTCCGCTGGTGATTTGGGGCATGATCGAAGTCCCTTTTTTCCTCGGCTTCACATATACGGCAGTCGTGGCGGCAATGGGCTATGAGCTGAGTAACGACATAACTCGAGCGGCGCGTCTCACCCGTGAATTGGAGGCAAGCCAGAAGAGGCTCAACCTGGCAGCCGACTCCGCCAATCTCGGAATGTGGGAGTGGGATTTCGAGAAAGATGAAATCTGGGTCACACCCGCGCGCCGTGCTCAGTTGGGTTTCCCGGTTTCTGACAGGATCACATCCGAAGACCTTATTTCCCGATGGCACGCAGAAGATCGCGATAAAGTTCGGCAGGCACTGAATGAAGCGGTTGAAAACGGGAAAGGTTACGATACTGAGTTTCGGGTTGTGCTTGCTGACGGTGGTGTGCGCTGGATTGCGTCCCGTGGTCGCGTGCAGTTAAACAAACAGGGGAAGCCGACGCGCCTGTTGGGAGTCAGCATGGATGTCACTGCTCAGAAAAAGGCACGCCGGGAGACCCAATGGCTGAGGCGGCAAAGGACAATGTTGCTGGAGAGGGAAGTTGCCGAGCGCACGCGTCTCGAACGTGAGGTGATTGAGAGTTGTGCGCGTGAACAACGGCGGATCGCCTACGACTTGCACGACGGCGTAGGGCAGCAACTGGTGGGCATCGCTTTATGCGCGAAACTCCTTGAAGAACAGCTTCAAACAGGGCACTCGCCGGAAGCGAATAAGGCGAGCATTATTGCCAGGCTGGCCAACGAAGCCGCCAAACAAGCGCGGCTGAGTGCGCGCACTCTCGAAGGCGCTGACGGAGTAGGAGATTTGAAAGTCGCGCTCAAGTTTTTGGCTACAACTATGAGCCACAACGGCACCGTGAAAGTCGCGCTTGAGGCGGATTCTTCATCTTTGCCGATCAGCGCGCCTGTGGCGGCTCAGCTTTATCGGATCGCTCAGGAAGCGGTGCGCAATGCGGTGGAGCACGGGGCCGCGCGTGCTGTGCAGATCAAGCTCCTGTGCAATGTCAATGAATTGATGCTGACGATCGAAGACGATGGAAAAGGTTTCCACAGCAACGGGAACGGTAATGGGATGGGCCTCCGGATTATGCGTTATCGCGCTGAGGGCATTGGGGGCTCGTGCGACGTGCGCGCCCGCCCCACTCAAGGCACCGTCGTTCATTGCCGTGTGCCTTTGGAAGCGCAGCCTGCGGGCTGTGCCCCCTTATGACTGCCCGAGAACGCAAGCAACCAAAATCGCGGATCCTTATAGTGGAGGACCATCCAGTGGTGTGCGCTGGGCTCATGCAATTGGTGAACAGCCAACCGGACCTCGCTTGCGTCGGGACCGCGGATAACATCGCGGACGCCAGACGGCTCGTGCAAGAATGCCAACCCCATCTGACGATCCTCGATTTGCGCTTGAAAGGCGGTGACGCGCTCGACTTCATCAAAACGCTGCGGGTCGAGCATCCCGAACTGAAGGTGCTTGTGCTTTCGCAGTACGATGAGTTGCTTTTCGCCGAGCGCGCGCTTCGTGCCGGTGCCTCTGGTTATATCATGAAGGAAAACGCCACCGACGAGTTGCTGCGCGCAATACGCAAAGTCCTCGCTGGAGAATTATATTATAGTGAAAGAGTCGCCGCAGCGGTAGTGCAGCGGACGTTGCGCGAAAAACCGGCTGGCCCGCATGCAGGCATAGACGTTCTGTCCGATCGCGAAATGCAGGTGTTTCAACTTCTGGGCGCTTCATACAGCGCCCGCGAGATTGCCGAACAATTTCAGTTGAGCCGCAAGACCATCGAGGCACACTCCGAAAACATGAAGCATAAGCTCGGCCTGCACAACGCGTCTGAACTGAAACGGTTTGCCCGCAAATGGGCAACCGAAAATTTGGTGCCTTCCGAACCGTGGGTCGCGCCGGCTCGAAACAATGGGCGAAAACTTTAGCAGGCTGCGGCATCCGCGAGCGGTGTAGCCTCGAATCCTCACGGGGCTGTCGCAGCGGCTTTTCGTGTCGTTGCAGCAACGTTACATCGCCAATCCAAATGCGCTGAAGACAACGCACGCCACGGCATTCGCCAAGATGCGCTGAGAGAGCGCACACAACAGCATTCGCCGCGTGTATTAATAAGCCGAATTATTTCCTAGGGACTTTTCGCCCTCTCTACCTAGGCCAAAAACAGCCACCCAAGCAGAAGGGTAGCCTGATAAACTTCCCTCCGGATTTCCCGTAGTACAGTGCTTCGACGCACCGTTGGAATGAAAAAAGGCGGTGCAGCCCTTCTCGCAGCGCTCCAAATCATCAGTTTAATCTTGATCGGTTTTTTGCTGCCTTTCGGTTCTGGACCGCAACAGCACTCGGCCGGTGTAGCCGGCAGTGCCGGCGAAGGCGCGGACCAGGCAAATACCGAAACGCAGAGCGCAGTTCGCCAGCCGCTAACGGCAGCCGACAAACGCGCCCTGCGTGATTCGGCCGTCTTTGCCACCAAGCTGTACGAACCGCTCGCCACGCAGGTATTTAAACTGACTACCACCCGCGCTGCCGCAGCTGCCGCGGCCCACGACGCCCAGGGTCCAGAAGCGCCTAACGACCAGTCGACCATCACCGCTGATCGCGAGGATTATTCGCCATACTCCTATGTCTATTTCCACGGCACCGGCTTCCAGCCCGGCGAAACCGTCAACTTGATCGTGGTCGAAGTATCGGCCGCCCCGAGTTCGTTCGAGCCGTGGAACGTGGTAGCCGACAAGAATGGCGAATTCGACACAAGCTGGTACATCTCCTCCGAACAATTTCGTGGCACCACGTTGCAGGTCACCGCCACCGGCGAGTCCTCCCAGCTCAATGCCTCGGCTATTCTCTCCCCTCTTGACGTCACCGCTGTGGAGGCCGCCACACCCAAGGGCATGAACTCAGGGGGTTTTACGGCGCTTACGAGTAACGCCGTCACAGCATCCAGCGGTCAGACACTGCTAATTCTCGTTGCTGCGGAGAGCGAGAGTAGTGGCCAGACGCGATCGATTACCTCTGTTGCCGGAACCGCGCTGCAAGCAAGCTCCGCCACCCAAATTACGACTAACGGCGCATCAAACGCGTATTGGTACAACAACCCCAGCGGAGGTAGATATTTCTATATGTACGCCTGGCGCGCGACGGCCTCCGGAACCGCCAATGGTACGCTAACGGCGACTTTCAGCGCAAAGGTTCAGAATGCTCTCATCTACGTGATCAAGCTTTCGAACAACAACACAGCGACCCCCATCGGCGTAACCGGAATCAACGCGGACACCAGTGGCACTAACAGCTCGCCAGTGTGGGTTCTCAGCGGACCTTTGACTCAAGGCAGCTCGATGCTGCTATTCAGCGACCTGACAAACGGAACGAACCCGCCGCCCACGTGGAACACCATCTCCGGATTTACTCTGATTGACACTGCCTTCCAAAGTGAAGGAACGGCGCCAAGGGTTCATCGTTCGGCGAATTACATTGGTCCTTCTGCCTCTTCTGTAACCGGTTCAATTAGCGGCAACGCCGCGTGGGGAACCATTGCTCTTGAGCTTCTTTCAGCCACCACGCCATCACCAACGCCAACACCTACAGCTTCGCCTACGCCGACAGCGACAGCATGCAATCCTCTCGCTTCATGCACGCCTCCGTATCCGTTTGCTGACCCCAACCATCCGCGGACGAACATTGCCTTTAACGAGAGCGAGGTGCTCAGAGCCGCCAGGCTCACGATAGGCGACAATTGCGTGACTAGCCAAATTCAGGTCTTCTACAATGACGAACACGCCCTGACGCTTGGTGTTCGCCGGGTCCAGGTTAAAACGTCCTCCGGGACTACCACGACCGACTACCCATTTTCGGCTGAGATCAATGACCCCGACAGTAAAACGGACCCACAGGTAGGTTCGACATTTGACAGTGGAGACCAGGCCGGCACCGACGTGTCCGACCGGCCGATGTTCCCGGCTCTGTTCATTACCGATATCACTAATGATCCCACTTCTTTAGCGGGGGATTGGCAGTATGAGGGCACATGCAGTTCTAGTCCCTGCGGTAGCTCTGGGCGGAACGGCATCCCGCCGCATTTCGTCTCTGGGACATGGAAGGGCGCCGTCCGGTTAGTCAATAAGACCACGAACCCGGCTACGATTACCATTACGCCCGATTCCGATCCAGCGACAAATAACTGGAACCTTGGACCTGGCGCTGATCCGGTGCCCCCTGGGTTAACAAACCAGGGCTATGGTGCCGAAGTTCGCTGGGACATTATCCGACTGTGGGACAAGGACGGCAACCCCCTCCAAAGCGGGCATACCTATCGGCTGTATGTCATGGTGCACGACGGCGACCAAAACCATACCGGCGGCGATTCGGGTCAAATGTGTGGTTACATTATTACCCTATCTGCGCCTTCGCCTACACCTACGGCGACGCCTACAATTACACCTACGGCGACAGCTACAGCAACAGCGACGGCTACAGCAACAGCGACGCCTACAATTACACCTACGGCGACAGCTACAGCAACAGCGACGGCTACAGCAACAGCGACGACTACATTTACACCTACAGCAACAGCAACAGCAACAGCCACGTTCACCCCTACGCCTACTGCTACATCAACACCGACTCCCACTCCAACGTGTTGTATTCCCACAATTGGCGGACAGGGCAGCGACGGCACCATTGAGTGTCCTGCCACAGCGAGCTTTACCTCGCCGACAGCGAGTGATACGTGCGGCACATCCTCGGTGGTGCTGGATAGCGACACCTCTGCTGCTGGATGCGGGAACACTTACACCGAGACCCGTACCTGGCACGCGGTGAATGCCTGCGGTAACACCAG
>QHMS01000111.1 GCA_003217895.1 Verrucomicrobiota bacterium | reverse complement strand
CCCTCAACTTCACGCCTGCGCCTGCGGTGATTTCGGAGCCGTTGACCTCGATTTTGTCGAAATCGCCACCGCGTGGATGAACCACCACACCGCGGATACCGCCGTCGCGGACAAGAAGATTCGATCCGCGACCCATTGCGAAAAGGGGCAGGTGTTCATCCCGGCAAAACCGAATCAAATCCGAAAAGGCTTTTTCGTTCTGCGGCTCGACCCAAAATTGCGCCGGCCCGCCTACACGCAGCGTGGTGTGTTTCGAGAGCGGCTCGTAAAGATGAACGCCCCCTCCTTCGCCGACGATCGCCTTCAACTTCTCGGCAATCACCAGATCCGCCGCCAAGATTGACAATTGCTCGTGAATGTTGCCAGCACCGAGACTCAACACGAGATCGCCGACATCGAGGGCGTTGCCGATATCGCAATGCACGCGCTCGAACCGCGGCTGGTAACTCGCACCGCGATGACCGCGCTTCACGATCTCATCGACAATCGTCTGCCCGCTGATTCCAGGAATCGGCGGCTCGCTTGCAGGATAAACATCCGTCACCACCACGCGATCAACCTCATCGAAGGCGCAGCCAAACTCGCTGCACAGCGCTTTGGTGCGGGAATAGCGATGAGGTTGAAACATGGCCAGCACCCGTCTGCGACCAGTGGCTCGGGCAGTTTTCAATGTAGCGCGAATTTCCGTGGGGTGATGCGCGTAATCGTCCACGAGCAAAAAACGATCACTCTCATACTTGATCTCAAACCGGCGTCGCGCATGCTCGAATCTCCGAAGGGAAGCCGCAATTTTTTCAAATGGAATTCCAAGCTCAGAGGCGAGTGCGATCACGCCAAGGGCATTGTGCACATTGTGTTCGCCGGGAACATTAAGGGCCGCTTCGCCCAGTTTTTGGCCGCGCCGAGAGACGCAAAAAAGCGAGCCGACGTCCCGCAGCTCGACATTGATGCCGCGATAATGGGCATTCTCAGAAAATCCGTAGGAGACAGCACGTTCGTGTTTCACACACAACCGCGCAGCGTTGGGATCATCTGTGTTGTAAAATACTGTTCCAGTTGTTTGATCGATGAGCTGCGCAAAAACCTTCTCGATCGCAACTAAGTCGGGATAAAAATCAAGATGCTCTTCCTCGATATTCAGAATGAGAGAGTGCTCGGGATGAAAGCAGCGCAGGGTGCCGTCGCTTTCATCCCCCTCAGCAACAAAATATTCGCCGCGCCAATCCCAGTGTGCGTTCTTTCCAAGAATCGGAATTTCGGCGCCGACGTAATGCGACGGATGGAGTCCGCCTTCGCGCAACACGTGTGCCGTCATTGCTGAGGTTGTCGTTTTACCGTGCATTCCGGCGATAACAATCCCGCGCTTTGCACGCATGATTGCAGCCAGGGCTTCCGCGCGACGCAGGACTGGCTTACCCGAATCGCGGCCACCCACTAGAATCGGATTGTCGCCTTTGATTGCGGAGGAAAAAACGACAAGATCGGCGGTGTCCGCGTGCTCCGGCCGATGCTGCTCATGAAACCGTAGGCCCAGCCGTTGCAATCGCTCCGTCTCCGTACTGGTGACCTTGTCCGAGCCGCTCACCACGTGTCCGAGCTCAATCAAAAGCCCAGCGAGGCCGCTCATGCCGCTTCCAGCTACACCAACAAGATGAATCCGATGCTGCTCACAAGTGAAGAATCGCTGCAGGTCAAGCGACACGGCGCCACTCCGAAATTCTTGAGGAGCAGAGTCGGCAGGTGCACTGCATTCTTCAGAAGCGGGCTTCATGCGTCGTGTATTTTTCCATCGTTGTAGCCACGCGACCAGCCGCGTCTTTCGGCGCCAGACGCGAGCAATTGGCAGCCATTTGCTGAATCAGTTGCGGGTCCTGGATCAACTCGCGGATTTTGCGTGCGAGCAATTCGCCGGAGGCCTCTGACTCCTTGAGGAGAATCGCCGCCTGAGCGCGAGCATAAATATCTGCGTTACGCGTTTGATGATCATCGGTGGCGTAGGGAAATGGAATCAGGATGCCGGGCAATGAAAAGGCGGCGAACTCAGCTAGACTAGCCGCGCCGGCTCGGGCGACAACGAGATCGGCTGCGCTGTAGACTTCTTCCATCCGATGGTGAAAAGCGGCGATGTAAGCAGGGACATTTTCTCGGCGATAGTTGTCCGCAACCAGGCGTTCATCCCGCGCGCCAGACAGGTGGATCACTTGCAACGGCACACCTTGCAAGAATGGCAGCGACTTGATCAGTGCTTGATTAATGCCGCTCGCACCCTGGCTGCCTCCCATAACAAGCAACGTCGGGAGATCTTCGTGCAGCCCAAGTTTTTGGCGCGCGACCTTCCGATCCAATCGCACCAGTTCAGTCCGGACCGGCGTGCCGGTGACCTCCGTGTGCGTTTTTGGAAAAAAAGGCGCGCATTCCCTGAAGCCCAGCATGACCGCATTCACTATCCGCGCCGTTAATCGGTTTGCCTTTCCGGGAATGGCGTTTGATTCGTGGATGAAGGTAGCAATGCCGCGTATCCGCCCGGCCAACACCGGCGCAGTGGAAGTGAACCCGCCCATGCCAAGGACCACCTGAGGCTTGAATTTACGGTAAAGAGACCGGCAAAGTGACAAGCTTTCATAAAAGCGGCGAATGAATCCAAAGAACGCCGGTGAGAACGCTGAGGGAAGCCCTACCGTGGGTAATTTTTCCACACGAAAATTTGTGCGACCCGAGAGAGCCAGAGCGTCAATATCCTTTTCGGAAATTAACAGCATCACATCGTGACCACGATCGCGCAGCACTTCCGCCACGGCGATACCGGGGAAAAGATGTCCGCCAGTTCCTCCGCATGCGATCACTGCATTCATAAAAGTTGGTTTTTGATTTTTGGTCGCTGCACAAAGCTCATAGAATTCACCAGTCGTATCTAAATCCGCAGCGTCATTCTCGAATGCATGGTCGCGTGTCTTTTATGCGGCGGTTCTAGAATGCCCTGCCGATAGATGTTCAGCAACAAACCGATGCCGAACATGCACGCGACCAGATTCGAACCGCCGTAGCTGATAAAAGGCAGCGGCAACCCCTTATTCGGCAGCAGCGACGTGGTCACGCCTATGTTGACCGCAGCCTGGAGCGCGAGCAGCGATACAACGCCGCAGCCGAGGAGCAGGCCAAAACGATCCTTGGCATGCAGCGCAATCATAATGCCGCAAACAATTATCATCACGAATAAAAAAACCACGAGAAGGCTGAACCGCAGCCCCAGCTCTTCACCGATGATGGGAAAAATAAAATCCGTGTGCGCGTAAGGCAGATAAAGCATCTTCTGGCGCCCGTTGCCCAGGCCAAGCCCTTCCATTCCACCGCTGCCCCAGGCGATCAAGGCCTGCATCTGCTGTAAGCCAGCGTCTTCTTTGAAATTCGCTGGGTGAAGAAAAGCGGAGAGCCGCCCCATGCGTTCGGAGATTTGTGTAGCAATAATGAGAAGAGCGCTCAGGCCGGCGAACGACACAGCACCGAGCCATAGAAGATTGGCGCCGGCAACGAACATTACGACGAAGGCCGTTGTACCGATCAAAGCAGTCGTGCCCAGATCGACTTCGCCCAGCACGAGTCCAGCCGGCAGGCTGATGATCGCAAGTGGAAGGATCAGTCCAAAGAGCACATTGCTCTGCGGTTTTTCATATCGCGCAAACCAGGCGGCGAGAAAGAAGATTGCGGCCAACTTTCCCAGTTCGGATGGCTGAAAAGTAACCGGCCCCCAGCCGACCCAGCGTCGCGATCCATTGAGGCGCATTCCGATGTGCGGAACATAGCAAAGCGCCAGAGCTGCCAGTGCCAACACAAACCAAAGCCACCATGTCCGCCGCCAGAAATGATAGTCCACCAGTGCCCCGAAGATGCAGACTACAAGTCCAATCCCGACCCACATCGCCTGCCGTTTAATGAAAAAATAAACGTCTCCGTGACTGTCGCGCGCAAAGGCGCTCGTGCTAAAAAGCATGACGATCCCGATGACGAGCAGTCCCAGCACTGCAAGGAAAAGGATATAGGCGCTCTTACGATGCATAATTCGAACTCATCTCATCAATGGCGTTGTCATATTGAGCGGAGCGAAACATCTCTGATCCGAGATTCTTCGCTTCGCTCAGAATGACATTGTGAGACGGCTTGTAGATTGCGGCGTCGATTTCCACGCACGTGTTTAGCGCCAAAGGCGCTATGTCAATTTTAGCCTGGGGCGCCGCCCCAGGGATTCGGCCAGACCGCCGATGAGCGCTGAAAGCGCGATTCAATGCAGCGGTGCCGAAGTGAATCGCGCTTTCAACGCTGGCGCTTGGGGATTTCACCAATCCTGGGGCGTTGCCCCAGGCTGGCAATGAGACTGCGCCTTTGGCGCTAAACAGATACCTTTTCACTTCTTCGCCTTTTTTTGGTTTGTCGTCGGGATCAAAAGCTTTTGGCCAATCTGCAATTTGTGGGGATCTTCAATGTGGTTCAGAGCTATCAGATCGTCGTAGGAGACTTTGAGTCTCTTTGCGATTACGACGGGGTTATCGCCTTTTTTTACAGTGTAAGTTTTTCCCGACGACGGAGGCGCCTTCGCGTGTTCGTCCTTCGACGGCGAATGTGACGGCTTCGCATCATTGCGCGGCGCGTTTTCCTTTCGGGCCACCGCATCTCGTGGCTTGGCACCGTCCACGTGAATTGGTGTTCCGGCCGTAGTAGGCAGTTTGTTTTCCGTGTTCGCTGGAATTGCCGGTGCAAATGAGCTCTCTCGCGTCTTGATCGCGTTGAACGCGATGATTCCCGACACGGCAACCACGTGCAATAGCAACACGATCAACAACGCCCGCGACAGTTTCATGTTCGGCTCCGGGATGTCTCCGAAATCCATTCCCGCAGATGCAGCCGAGGCGCGCCGCGCGGTCGCGGCCAGGAGTTTTTTATGTCGGAAGAGTCGCAGGATTTTCATCGGTCTGTTTGAGGCAACGCCTGTACGAGTGCACGAAATTGATCGCCTCGATCGGAGTAGCTCTTGAACATATCGAACGACGACGTGCCCGGAGAAAAAAGAACTACTTCCCCGGATCTTGCGCTGGCATGCGCGCGCTCGACGGCGTCCGCGAGCGAGATTGCGATTTCGCACTTCACCGCGCCGCTCCAAGAACGCCTGATGCTCTCGGCCATTTCGCCGATCAAAATCGTCGACTGGACTTTTTCTTTCACGAGACACTGCAGCGGATCGAAGGTGAATCCTTTGTCCTTGCCACCGGCAATCAGAACGACCGGCTTTGTCTGCGCATGCAGCGCCTTTTCCACGGCATCCAGATTGGTTGCCTTGGAATCGTTCACGTAGTCAACGCCATCTACTTCGCGCACAAATTCACACCGGTGCGGCCGCGGCGCATAATTCCGGAGCGCCGGTGCCATCTGTGAGAATGACAATCCGCGCGCCATGCCAGCGGCGAGCGTTGCCATCAGGTTCTCGATGTTATGCAGCCCATGTAGTTTCGTGTCTGACAAACGGAGGACGGCTTGGTTTTGGTAAACAATCGCCCCATCAGAAAGCTGGAAATCCGCTTGATCTGAGTACGCACTAAACGTGATCGTGCGCGGGCGAATCGCGGGAAATTTTTCGATCGCGTTTAACACCGCCACGTCGATGTCGGTTTGATTTTCGAAAATGCGCAGCTTGGCCGCCCGATACTCGGCTACGGAACGATAACGGTCGAGATGGTCGGGAGCGAAATTGAGCCAGAGGCTGATGGACGGATGAAAGGTACGGATCGCTTCCAGTTGGAATGAGCTCACTTCAACCGTGAGCACATCGAATGGCTGCTTTTCGCGCGCCACTTCCGAAAGCGGTTTGCCAATGTTCCCGCAAGCAATCGTTCGCTGACCGCAGGCATTCAACATTTGAGCCAGCAATTCGGTCGTTGTCGTTTTGCCGTTCGTGCCCGTAACAGCAATGATCGGAATTTCGCAGAACTGCCACCCCAGCTCGAGTTCGCTGATTATTTCAATTCCGCGCGACAGGAGATTACGCGCGAGTGGAGAAGCCGGATCGATGCCGGGACTTAAAATAGCCATGTCGTACGCGGATGAATTTTCATCCGCTGCCGCCCCGCAGATTACGTGGACACCCTGTGCGCGCAGATTGTCTATGGTCGATTTGAGCAAGTTCTTCTCTTCAGCGCTATCGAGCACCGTAACCCGTGCGCCCTCCGATCTGAGGAGAAACGCCGCCGCGCTCCCGCTCAGGCCTGCACCGAGCACGGCGATATTTTGATTCTTATAGCGCACATTTTTCATCTCAGTTTCAATGTCGCCAAGCCAAACAGGGCGAAGATGATTGACAGAATCCAGAACCGAACGATCACTGTGCTTTCCTTCCAGCCCGTCAATTCGAAATGATGATGCAGCGGAGACATGACAAAAAATCGCTTGCCCGTGAGTTTGAAACTCAACACCTGCAAAATCACTGAGACGGCTTCGATCACGAAAACGCCACCGACCACGACCAAAAGCAGCTCTTGTTTGCAGCAGATTGCAACGACACCCAGCATGCCGCCGATGGCCAGCGATCCGGTGTCGCCCATGAAAACCTTGGCTGGATAGCAGTTAAACCAGAGAAAACCAAGGCCCGCGCCGATCAGGGCCGAGCAAACCACCGTCAACTCCGCCGCGAACGGATAAAAAGGCACCTGCAAGTATTCCGCGATCCGAAAATTGCCGGCTGCGTAAGAAAGCAATGCGTACGCGAATGCCGCCGGAATGGTACAACCGATCGCCAAGCCATCCAACCCATCAGTGAGATTCACAGCATTCGATGAGCCCACGATAACGAGCGCAAAAAACACGAACGTGAACCAGCCCATGTTCCCAATGACAGGCGCCTTAACGAACGGCACGTACAGAGAGCGTGCCTGCACTTCCAACAATGGATTCGTGAGGAAAACAGCAGTGATAATTGCCGCAAGGGAGATTTGAAAAAGAAGTTTGATCCGGCCACTTATCCCTTCGGATTTCTTCTTTGTGACCTTGAGATAATCATCCGCGAAGCCGAGCGCCCCGAGGTAGACCATGCTGAACAGCGCCAACCAGACGAAGCGGTTATCGAGACGAGCCCAGAAAAGACTCGATACAAAAACGGCTCCGATAACCAGCACGCCTCCCATTGTAGGCGTGCCCTGTTTCACGCCATGAAGCTCGGCGAGACGGTGAACTTCAGCCGCTTCGCGAATTGGTTGTCCCACCTTCAGCGCAGTCAGTATTCGGATGATAAGGTTTCCAAAAATCAACGTGCCGAGGAATGCCGTGACCGCGGCCGCGATGGCTCGGAAAGTGACATAAAGGAAAACGTTAAACCCGATGAACTGATCGCTCAGGCGATGGAGATAGTACATCATGGCGAAATGACGATTTCGGAGTGCGAAGTGCTAAATGCTTCAATCACCTGCTCCGTCCGAGCCATCCGGCTGCCTTTTACCAGCACGAGATCGCCCGGCGCAGCGATTTCACCTAACAAGTCAGCGGCCTCTGCGGTCGATCCTACGATCGCGGTATTTTTGAGTCCGGCATCTTTGGCAGCGTGAGCAATTTCCGCCGCTATATTTCCGATCGCGATCAACTGATCGATTTTTAGCGTGGCCGCGGTTTCTCCCACCTCGCGATGGC
Source organism: Verrucomicrobiota bacterium (assembly GCA_003217895.1). GTDB lineage: Bacteria > Verrucomicrobiota > Verrucomicrobiia > Chthoniobacterales > UBA10450 > Udaeobacter. Next base: position 12,217 of record QHMS01000111.1, on the reverse strand, counting down.
CGTGCTCCGATTCAGCGCCGAGTTCCCTCATTTCACCGAAAACGGCAATGCGTTTCCCTTCAGCGGGCAGTTCCGCCAGGGTGCGCAGGGCTGCCTTCATGGAATCGGGATTTGCGTTGTAACTGTCGTCAATGAACTCAACGCCACGGATCTTCTTGATTTGCAAACGCGCTTTGGCGAGGGGCGCGGCAGCGAGACCGGCAGCACATTCCTCCAGGGAGACACCGAAGACACGACCAGCGGCGACTGCGAGCAGTGCATTCTGCACCATGTGCAACCCGGGCACGGGCAGCTGTGCGCGGCAGCGATGCGCGCCCTCGAGAATAGTGAACTCCGTGCCGTCCTCGCTCTGGCTTATCTCGGCGGCGCGGATCGTTCCGTCGGTTGTGCCCGCCAGGACAACTTTGGCGCGCGCACGCGCGGCGATGCGCACGCTAAAAAGATCGTCTGCATTCAAGATGACTGTCCCCCCAACGCTAACGGCTTCGACAAGGGCGCCTTTCTCATCAGCGATCGCTTCGCGCGAACCCATGAATTCGATATGTGCGACACCGATGTTGGTGATGATAGCCACATCGGGCGTGGCGATTTTCGACAGCGCGGCAACTTCACCGGGATGATTCATGCCAATCTCCCAGACAGCGATTTCGTCCCGCGACGTTGCCTCCAGGATCGTTCGGGGCAGCCCAACGTGATTATTGAAATTTCCTTCCGTCTTCGTAACTCGAAAACGGCGGCCCAGCACCGACGCGCTAAAATCTTTGGTGCTCGTCTTGCCGTTGCTTCCGGTAATCGCGACTACTTTTAGCGTGAGCGATTTCCGGTAGTTAGCCGCGAGCTGCTGGTACGATTGCAAAGTGTCTTTCGTCCGAATGAGCGCGAAAGTCTCCGGAACTTTCCCCTTCCAATTGGACTCAATGATCGCCCCAGCCGCGCCGGCTTTTACGGCGGACTCAACAAAATTGTGGCCGTCGAAATTGTCGCCGCGCAACGCGACGAACAATTCGCCAGGCTTAAGCGTGCGTGAATCGGTGCTGAGCCTGTCGATCATCACACTCCCATCGCCGGATGAGAGTGAAGCCCCAGCAAACTTCGCGATTTGAGAAAGTGGAAGCGGATTCATGTTCACGGGAAATCAAAACTCGACGGGATGATCTTCAATCGCGCGTCGCGCGACCTGGATATCGTCGAACGGAATGGTGTAATCGCCGAACTCCTGATAATTTTCGTGTCCCTTGCCCGCAATCAGAACAATGTCGCGCGGTCGGGCCAGCGCAACAGCGCGATCGATTGCCTGCGTGCGATCGACGATTTTTTCATAGCGATTCGAACGAAATCCTTTTTCGATCTCCGCGATGATTGCGTTTGGGTCTTCCTTTCGAGGATTATCGGACGTAATGATGGAGTAGTCGGCAAGGCGATCTACCATCTCAGCCATCAGCGGGCGTTTTTGCCGGTCGCGATCGCCCCCGCAGCCGAAAACGGCAATCAATCGCTGCGGCTCGAGTTCGCGCAAAGTTTTGAGAACGTTCCCAAGCGCGTCGGGTGTGTGAGCGTAATCGACGAAAACCTGAAATTGTCGTTTGGCTGGAACCAACTCCAGCCGCCCCGGCACTTGCGGCGACTTGGCGAGACTAAACACCGCGTTTCGCAAGTTGATTCCCAGCGCATTGGCCGCGGCCAGCGCCGCGACGGAGTTGGTCACGTTAAACCGACCAATTAATGGAAGGCGCACGAGGTAGCTCTTGCCCTGAGCATCCAGTTGGTAGGATGTGCCCCCGAACTCGGCACGATAATTTGAAGCGCGGAAATTCGCGCGCGTCCCCACTCCGTAAGTGACAACCGCTACCTGCTTGCCGATTTTATCGAGCAGTTGCTGGCCGTAGCGGTCGTCGATGTTCACGATTGCAACAGGCTTGCGCTTTTTTTTCTGACTCACGAGTCCTGTGAAGAGCTTCGCTTTGGCATCGAAGTACTTTTCCATTGTCCTGTGAAAATCGAGATGGTCCTGTGTGAGATTTGTAAAGACGGCGACGTTCCATTCGAGGCCGCGCGTGCGATCCTGCGCGAGCGCGTGCGAAGAAACTTCCATCGCTGCCGCCTTACAGCCGGCATTTGCGATCTGCGCCAGCAACTCTTGTAGATCGAGCGACTCCGGCGTGGTGCGGATGGCAGGCAGAATTCGCTCACCAATCTCGTAGCGCACTGTTCCGACTAATCCGCAACGCAACCCGGCCCGCTCACAGATATGTTTGATGAGAAACGTTGTCGTAGTTTTGCCATTCGTGCCCGTAACCGCTGCCAATTTTAGTTTTCGCGCCGGGTACCCGTAAAAAGCCGCCGCCAGATCAGCAAGCGCGGTGCGCGTGTTCTCAACAACGAGACAGGTAATGCGCGGATCGTTGATCTCGCGTTCAGCAACAATCACCGCTGCGCCTTTGTCGATGGCTTGACCGATGAACTCATGGCCATCGGCTCTCTCGCCCCGTAACGCCGCGAACAAGCTGTTTCTTTGCACTCGCCGCGAGTCATACGCGATGTTCTCAACTGGGCGATCAAGCGGCCCGATGACCTGGCGAACTGGAGTCGCGCCGAGGAGAGTCTTGAGCTGCATGAGGTTTCAACATGCCGCGACGAGGCATTCAATGGCGTGCGGCATTGGTTAAGGCGATTCGTTCCGCCGAGGCAGTCTTGCGGGCTCGCTCTGCTGGCGGCGCTTTTTCGACTCGCTCCACGGGAAGCGCTTTGCGAATCTCCTCATGCGGCTCAAGATCAAGATAGCGGGCGGCCTTCTCCGCGAGACGCGAAAAGATCGGCCCGGCTACCAGCCCGCCGTAATTCAACTCCGGTTTGCTCGTGTGCGCATCATCGAGCACGACCAGACCGACAAACTCAGGATGCTCGGCCGGAAGATAGCCGGCAAAGGAAACGACGTACTTTCCCTCTTCGTATCCGCCTCGAGGATCGACTTTTTGCGCGGTTCCGGTTTTTCCAGCAATGATAAAACCTGGCACAGCCGCAGCGGCGGCTGTCCCGCTGTCGCTGACGACGCCTCGGAGGGCATCACCAATTTCTTTGGCGGTTTCAGGAGAAATAACCTGACGCAGCACGACCGGAGAAAGCGAGCTGACGCTTTTGCCATCCGATGTAGTGATAGATTTCACGATGCGCGGCATGATCAGTTTGCCGCCGTTGGCAATCGTCGCCATCGCCACCGTCATTTGGAGTGGCGTCACCCCGATCTCGTGCCCCATTGGAATACGTGTAATCGAGATTTTGCTCCAAGATTTCGGCGCCCGAATCAATCCGTTAATCTCGCCAGGCAGCTCAATTCCTGTGCGCTCGCCAAATCCGAAGCGTCGAATGTATTCGTAAAACTTTTGGTCGCCCACAGTGAGGGCGAGTTTGGCCGCTCCGATATTGCTCGATTTGATGAGAATTTCACGGACACTCAAATTCGAAAACGCGCGATGATCGTGCAGAGCGGCTCCGCCGAAGTTCCAGAGGCCATTCTCACAAAAGATCGACGAATCAGGGTGCACCTTGCGCTCATTGAGAGCAGCGGCGGCCGCAACGATCTTGAAGGTGGAGCCCGGCTCCATCATGTCGATGATGGCCCGGTTTTTCATCTGCTCCGGACGAGCTTCCGACCGGAGGTTCAAATCAAAATGCGGCCGATTGGCCATTGCCAAGATTTCCCCTGTCTGCGGCCGCATCAGAATAATGGTGGCTTTTTGCGGCGAATATTGCTGCATCGCTGCGTCGATTTCGTTCTCGACGATGTTTTGCAAACCAAGATCAACGGTCAGACGGACCTGGTAGCCGTCGCGCGGAGCGCGCTCCTGCCCTCGGTAGGGTACGATCTCCTCACCAGCTCGATTGTGCTCGATGAAACGATAGCCGTCCTGTCCGTGAAGGTACTCCTCCATCGAGGCTTCAACGCCTTGGATGCCGTGGTGTTCAAAGTCTGTAAATCCAATGACATGACAAAGCATGGATCCATTCGGGTAGATGCGCTTGGCGTCGGGCTCGAAATCAATTCCGCGCAAATTGCCCGCGTGAAGTTTCTGACGCAGCGCGTTTGCCGTCGCCGCGGGCACTTCTCGCTTGATCACGATGTAACGGCGCTCGCCGGCTAATTTTTCCGCGAGCTCCCCCGACGGGATGCGAAGTTCGTGGCTTACGAGAGCAACGATCGCCTGCCGGTTGTTAAAACGCGTTGCATCGGCGACCACGGTTTCCATAGGAACGTTGTGCGCGAGGACTTTGTTGTTCGCGTCGAGAATCATGCCGCGCTCTGCGTAGATGGGTTGCTTGTTAACGTGTTTTTCAGCGGCAAGCCCGGCGTACTCGTCGTGCTTTATGGCCTGGAGATAAATCAACCGAAACGAAAAGATGCTGAAGAGGCCGACAAAACCGGTGCACACCAGCACGCAGCGACTTCGGCTATTTGGATTCATCTTGCGGCGGAAGGGTTCACTACGGGCTGGATCGCGTCTTCGTCTGATCGTGTCAGACGCACGATGTGTGCTTCCGAAATCGGGACCATTTTCAGGTAGCCTTCTTTCAATTGGCGTTGTAACGCCGGGAGCGAGGTCAGAGCCTCGATTCGCACGCGGGCTTCGTTATTTTGAGTGCGCAGATTACCAAGCGCGTTCTCCACCGCCTTCCTGCGCTCGCCCAGATGGTAGAGTTGCAGCGTCAAATAAACGTAGCTCAATCCAGCCAGCGCTAGAAATGCGGTCATCACAATCCAGCGCGCAAGCGAGGCCGCGTTTACCGCATTGTGGTTTCGACGTGAGCGCTTCATTTAAATCTTTTCTGCCACGCGCAACTTCGCGCTCCGCGAGCGTGGATTCGCGCGCTGTTCGTCATCGCTCGGTTCCACCGGTTTCGGCGTAACCAGTTCAAGGTCATAATCGGGATTGCGCTTCGGCTCGGGCCACTCCGGCTTGTCGAGCCATTCCTGGCTATGATTGCGAAAAAAGTTCTTTACGATCCGATCCTCCAGTGAATGAAAAGTGATCACGGCGATTCGTCCGCTGGGTGCAAGTCGCGCAGTTAAAATGCGCAAGCCTTCTTCGAGCGCGCCAAGTTCATCGTTCACCTCCATCCGCAGCGCTTGAAAAACCTGGGTGGCAGGATGGTGACGCCCATGACGCCCGACCAACTTTTCGATTGCCCGCGCCAGCGGGAGAGTTTCGCGAAACGGCGAAGTCCTGCGCATCTTCACGATCAAGCTCGCGATCCTGCGCGCGGCGGGTTCCTCACCGAGTTCACGAAACAGGCGAGTCAATTCCTCTTCGCCGTACTCATTTACAATCTTGGCAGCGGTCACCTTGGTCCGTGGATCCATGCGCATGTCGAGCGGGCCGTTTCGGTCGAAGCTGAAACCGCGTTGCGCGTTTTCAAGTTGGCGCGAAGAAACACCTAGATCGAGGAGCGCACCCCCGATAGTACCAAGACCAAGCTCGTCGAGAACGCTCGCTGCATGCCGGAAGTTCGCCTGCCGCACGATAAGGCGCCGGCCGAAATGCGCGAGTCGCTCGCTGACATGCCGCACTGCATCAGGATCCTGATCCAAAGCCAAAACATCGGAACCACTTTCCAACAGCGCCTCAGTGTGGCCGCCGCCGCCGCATGTCCCATCCATGATGAGCAGACCGGGCTTCGGCTTGAGCAGCTCCAGCATTTCCCGCAGCAACACTGGACGGTGGTACACGAAGTCCTCGATCGGCTGCGCCTCCGCTTCATCTTCGGCAGATGACGGATCAAGCATCAGCCAGGCATGCAGCTTAAGCCACGGTATATCGAGAACCTCTTGACCTTCCATTCGTTTACAACCCAATTTCTTTGGCCACGTGTTGGTAAGTGGCCGTTTCCTCTTCGTGCGCCCGTTTCCACCGTTGCAAATTCCAAATCTCAAAGCGGCCCTGCCCACCTACGAGAGCAACCTCGCCTTTCAATCCAAGTGTTCGACAAAGTTCGTCCGGCAAAACCAGGCGGCCTTGCCGGTCCGCGGCAGCGTGTTGAGCGCGCGCATGCAGGTGGCGCAAGAAAATGCGGCGATCACGCGCAGAAACACTCTGGTTTGTTTCCGCAGCCGAACTCGTTTTCGCAAACTCCTTCGGCGACATCACGAGCAGAAATTGATGGATCGCCTCGGGCAAAAGAATGAATTCCTCAGGACAATCGCGTCGCCAACGAGAAGGAATGGTGATCCGATTTTTATCGTCGATGGAATGCCGAAACTCTCCGGCGTAAAGGCGTTCGGGTTGGGAATCGGCGTCCATGATCGAGTGGACAATCATCCATTTTGCCCCACTTGACACCACTTTTAACCACCTGTGAAGCCGCCGGTCAATAAAAATCTTTAGGCTAATTTGCACCCGCGCGCCTTGACCGTAAGCTCCGCAGATCATGAAATTTTTACCGCTCGGACTGGCGGTTCCTAGCGCACTCCTCGTCTGCGGCATCGCGATTGGGTTTGGCCAGTCGCCGGAGCAAGCTGGCGGTGACGCCGTGCGGGTAACCGTATCGATGCACCCGGACGGCTCACGCACGGTTTACAATTTCGATCCGCCACAGCACAAGGCAGTGGCAACGACCACCGATGCGGATGGCAAAGTTCGCGAGACAATTCGTTATGAGCTGGATGAGGCGGCGCATTTCTCCAGCGCGGAAACTTCCGGACCTGACGGTCGCCTTCGGCTCAAGAGTCGCTACAAGTACGACGATGCGGGCCGGATTCTCGAAGAGACTCAAAGCGCAGCAGACGGGACGCTTCAACATAAGATCGTCTACAGTTACGACTCATCCGGAAAGCAGACCGGCTATTCCGTCTTCGATGCATCCGGCAAACTAGTGGGCGGCAAGAGCGCCGGCGTGAGCCGGCCGTCTCCCTCCCCAAAACCGCGTGAGAAAATTCGACGATAATTCCTCCTGTCTGGGGTAACCCAACGCTAACGACTGATCTTTAGCACCGACCGACCACAGACTGACATTCGGTTGTTGGCTTGCCACGGTTCGGAAAGAGCGCTAGAAAAAGCTGCGTGATTGATTACATCCAAAAGGGCGGGCTGTTAATGTGGCCAATCCTGGGGTGCAGCATCATCGCGATTGCTGTTTTTGCCGAACGGTTGTTTTACCTGCACCGCGCCACAATCCACGTCGGCGAGTTCCTGAAGGGACTGTCTAACCTGATTCGTCATCGGAACTTCGCCGAGGCCCTTCACGAGTCCGCGGGCACGCCGGGCCCAGTGGCGCGGGTGATTCATGCAGCAATTATTCGGCACGACGCGCCTCGGGCGGAACTGCGTGATATCGTACAAGAAGCAGCCCAGCTCGAGGTACCAAAACTTGAGCGATTCCTTCCTGTTTTGGCTACCATCGCATTTCTGACGCCGCTGCTCGGATTACTTGGGACCGTTGCGGGAATGATAGATGCTTTTGGTACGATTGCTTCCAGTGGCGGTTACGCGACAGTGACTGAGCTTTCGAGCGGTGTTTACAAAAGTTTGCTGACTACGGCAGCAGGCCTGGTTGTCGCGACGTCCGCCTTTGTCGCATATAGCTATCTCTCTTCGCGCGTGAATACGATGCTTCATGACATGGAACGAGCGGGAATTGAGATCGTCCACATGCTAACCGAAAGCCCCCCGATCACTAGCATTATCAGCTTTCAACAACCAGGAGAGCCGGCGCGGTCGGAGGCGCAGTTTGAATCCTAGGCCGACGGTTCGGTAGTCGACGAAATCTGCAGCGTCTCATGAAATTTCGACGAACGATGAATTTCAATTTCGGCTGGGTCGTCCTCGTCGCGCTGGTGGACGTCTCGTTCTTGCTTGTTTTTTTTCTATTACTCAGTTCGAATTTCATCCTGCAACAAGGCATCTCGATTTCGATGCCATTCTCGCGCTTTACGCTCGGTCCGCAGGCCAGCCGCCAAATCATCAGCATCAGCGGCGGGGCAGTGCCGGCTATTTATTTTCAAGACCAAAAAGTCACCATGGAACAACTCGAGCCATTGCTGGATGCAGCCAAGCGCAAGGACCAATCGATCATCATTAAGGCAGACCGTTCTACCTCGTACGAGACGGTGGCCGAAGTGGCAAACGCTGCGCTCGAACATGGTATTACTTCGGTAGCTCTGGCCGCGAGTCCGCCGCGATGAACAGCTTCATCTCGGAGAGCGCAGCCGAAACGCTTATCTTCGGTTGGGATTCGCCTCGCCGCGAAAAACTAGCGATCACAATTTTCCTCGCGCTTTCTTTGATGGCGCACGCTCTCTGTTTCTACATTTTTCAAATTGTTTATCCGCCAACGATCGCGCTTCTCCCACCGCCAGCGCGCGTGACATTGATTACGCCGGCTTCCGAAGAAGGTCGTACGCTTCTTCGCTGGATTGATTCGGAAGATCCTGCGCTCGCTTTCACCACTCGGCGGCCGCCTGAAGCAAGGCTCCACGCCCTGCCAAAGGCTGAGCATTTGCCGTCGTATTCCGCGATAGAGCCTACGTTGAAGGATATTCCATCACTGGAACACGACCTGGGCATTCCGAGTTGTCACCCTCCGGGCGCAGTACCTCTTGCTCGCCAGAAAACCGCCCGCGCCATGAGTGTTTTTCCAACGTCAGTTTCCTTTTCAAAAGAGTTGGACCCCTTTGGCGTTCCAACTGTGCCAGCGGCGAATTTTGCCGCCTCCAACGAGGAAGCACCTCGAACCATTCGGTTTCGCGTGGCCGTGACTAAGCTCGGGGAAATTCGCTACTGTTTCCCGGTCAGTTCGTCGGGTGACCCGGCGCTGGACGAACAAGCACGTTTGTTTGTGGCGCGTTGCCGCTTCTCCAAAAGCACAGTGAATCCTGAAAAAGCCGAGTCGTTTCTGGCCTGGGGGATCGCGACAATTGAATGGGGCAATGACATCGTGCGCCCGCACACCCCGGCAGCCACCGTGACCCAGTGATTCGCGTTAGTCTTGCTACTCTTGTCACGATTTATTTACTGCTTTTTCTTGCGGCGGTTTTCCTCTTCTGGATAGTTGGAGAATGGAATCGCCGGCGGCGGGAGCGACGGGCTCTGCAGCACCGGTTGCGGTGTGTGATTTGCGCGTTCGAATTCGAGGATCGAACCGATGCGCTGCTTCCGCGGTGCCCGCACTGCGGAAGTTTGAACGAACGATTCAGGATGGAGCGGATTTGATATGGGAATGTGGATAGGCCGAAATCGCAAGGCGCGTGTTACCTACGGGTTTGACGAGATCGCGCTTGTACCTGGGCGGGTAACGATCAACCCCAACGAAGTCGACATTAGATTCCGTTTGCCGCGCAAAGAAACAGATCCACTTGAGTTAAAAATTCCGATTCTCGCGAGCGCCATGGATGGAGTCGTCGATGTCCGTTTCGCCATCGCCATGAACAAATTGGGCGGCCTCGCCGTTCTGAATCTCGAAGGAGTGCAAACGCGGTATAAAAACCCGCAGGAAGTACTGGAAAAAATCGTCGAAGCTGAGAAATCCGAAATTACCGCGCTGCTGCAACGGATTTACCAGGAACCCGTTCAGGAGGATCTTATCGCGGCTCGCGTGCGCCAAATTAAGGATGCCGGTGTATTGGCGGCCGTCAGTTCCATTCCTCAGCGTGCCGCTGAATTTGGCAGGATCGCGGAGGATGCTGGCGCCGATGTTTTCGTCGTGCAAAGCACAGTTTCGACAGTCCGGCATATTTCTGCGCAGTATAGGTCGCTCGACTTGGAAAAGTTTTGCCGTGAAATGCGTATCCCGATAATCGTCGGAAATACTGTTGGCTACGACGTGACCCTCGAGATCATGGAGTGTGGGCCAGCGGCGGTTTTGGTCGGCGTCGGACCCGGGGCGGCTTGCACTTCGCGCGGCGTGCTTGGACTTGGTGTTCCGCAGGTTACCGCGACGGTCGATTGCGCGGCGGCGCGTGACGCTTACTTCAAAAAAGCATTGCGTTACGTGCCGATCATCACCGATGGAGGGATGAGTAGAGGTGGCGACGTTTGCAAAGCGCTGGCCTGTGGCGCAGACGCGGTCATGGTGGGCAGCGCATTCGCCAAAGCGCACGAAGCGCCTGGCCGCGGCTATCATTGGGGCATGGCCACTCCGCACGCAAATCTTCCGCGAGGCACTCGCATCAAGGTGGGGTCTACGGGATCACTGAAGCAAATCCTGTTTGGGCCGGCAGAAGTGGACGATGGCAGCCAAAATCTCGTTGGTGCGATCACCACTTGCATGGGCAATGTCGGCGCGCGCAACATCGCCGAATTTCAACAAACGGAGATTATCATCGCGCCCTCGATCAAGACCGAAGGCAAGCTCTTCCAAACCGTTCAAAGCGTCGGAATGGGAACGAGCTAAGATAACTTAGCGATTCAGTGATTTCGCGGTTGACGCCGCGCTACGCCGCCAGACCATTACACCCTTAAATCGCTAAATGAACAACGATCGCAGAGTTGTTATCACCGGTCTGGGCTCCGTCACGCCGCTTGGCAATGACGTCGAGACATTTTGGTCCAATCTCAAGAACGGGGTCAGCGGCATTCGTGCAATCGATGCGTTCGACACCAGCGCATACGATTGCCGAATCGGTGGGCAAGTCCGCAATTTCGATCCGAAACCATTCTTCAAAAATCCGAAGGACGTGCGCCGCACTGATCGATTTACCCAGCTTTCAATGGCGGCAGCAAAAATGGCAGTCGAAGACAGTGGGATTGATATCGAAAACCTCGAACGGCGCGACCGTTTTGGCGTCATTGTTAGCACCGGAATCGGCGGACTAAAAACGCTCCAGGATCAATTGACGATTCTGCTTACGAAAGGTCCTTCGCGAAATTCGCCGTTCACTATTCCGATGCTGATCAGCAATATGGCGAGTGGGGTCATCTCGATGGAGTTCAACCTGCACGGACCCAATTTGTGTATTGTTACTGCCTGCGCGACCTCGAACAACGCCATCGGCGAAGCCTGGCGAATTATCAAATTTGGCGACGCCGACGTATTCCTCGCGGGCGGCTCGGAGGCGTCCATCGTTGAGATTGGTCTTGCAGGATTTTCAGCCATGAAAGCGCTCAGCAGCCGCAACGATGAACCCGAGCGCGCCTCGCGGCCGTTCGATCGCGACCGCGATGGTTTCGTGATGAGTGAAGGCGCAGGAGTTGTGGTAGTGGAGGAATTGGAGCACGCCAAAGCGCGGGGGGCGAAGATCTACTGTGAAATCACAGGATACGGCCTTTCCGCGGACGCTTACCACATGACTGCGCCGCCACCGGACGGTGAAGGCGCAGCGCGCGCCATGGAGCTCGCGCTTGAGCACGCTCGCATATCGCCGGCTCAGGTCGATTACGTCAATGCGCATGCAACCTCCACCGATATCGGGGACATTTGCGAGACTCGCGCCATCAAGCAGGTCTTCGGGGAGTACGCTCACAAGGTGTCCATCAGTTCCACAAAATCGATGACCGGCCACCTGCTAGGGGGCGCCGGTGGAGTAGAAATGGCCGCCTGCGCGCTTGCGATCCGCGATGGAGTGATTCCGCCGACAATCAATCTGGAAAATCCGGGCGAAGAATGCGACCTCGATTATACGCCCAACATCGCCCGCGAAAAGAAAGTGCGGGTCGCGCTAAATAACTCCTTCGGCTTCGGCGGCCACAACGCGACGCTCGTCGCCACCGCATTTGAAGGGTAGCGGTCGCCGCGGCGAGCTGCGATTGGCGTCCCGCAATCGCTTTGACTAGTGGCGCGGCACCACGCACTATTTACTCGCGAACGCCTCGGCGTTCAGTACGTGAGGCGCGGGCATAGCTTAATGGTAAAGTTCCAGCCTTCCAAGCTGGCCATGCGGGTTCGATTCCCGTTGCCCGCTCATCGCAGGGAGTTCGCTTGATTTTCGTCTCATGGTAAATTATCCAGTCTGTGAGACATCAAATGATGAAAGTACTTCAGCTGCTCGGCTTACTTCTGGCCGGAATGCTTTGTAGTTGCGCCTCCAGCGCCCCTTATTCGGAGACAATGATTGACACCAGCACGCAGAACCGACAGACGGTCCTGCCTGAAGCACCCCGCCAGCCGCCGCTAACGTATCAACCCGGGCTCGATTCCGGACCAGGCTTCGGGGGACCAGGCGGGCGATAGGAACTTCCGACTGCGCTCGCTGCCCGCTATTGATCCGGCGTGATCAGCTCGCGGTTTCGCC
>QHMS01000110.1:20789-25570 GCA_003217895.1 Verrucomicrobiota bacterium | reverse complement strand
AATAGCGAGAAAATCGGCGCACGAGCGGCTGGACAAACGCCAGAAGCATCACAAGCAGTCGCGCGCGCACCGTGTCGAATTTCGGCTCAATCTGAGCCCGCACCATGTACGAAAGCGCCACGCACAGGGTGCCGCCGAGCATGAGATATGGAACGATGCGCAATGCCGGCAAAAAAATTCCCAAGCCAAAAAGAAAAATCGTCAGCGCGAACCATTCAATACTGCTCAGGTACGCAGCTACGTCCGATTGCGGCGCGGGATAAATCGATTGAAAAAAACCTTCGCCAAAAATTCCGTGGTAAATCACCGGGCGGTTAACAAACCAGCTGAAGCGCGGCGTTCCGTAGATTTGGCCGCGCCATTTCGCGGTGCCGGTCGGCCCAAAGAAAATTAAATGTTTGAAGCGTAGCAACGATTCCGCTTCGCCATAGCCATCCTGCTGTTTCAAAAAAGCGCGAAGAGTAAAACGCCGATAGTGCCACACGATGGCAGTCGGACTGAAAGCGATTACCCGTCCAGCCTGCTGGATTCGCCAGCAAAAATCGACGTCATCACCTGCCTTGCGATATTCGGGATCGAAGCCGCCCGCGCTTTCGAACGCCCACCGGTAAAAAGCCATATTACAACCGGGAATGTGCTCGGCGATTGTGTCCGTAAGCAGAACATGACTTGGACCGCCAGGCGCCGCCGCAACGCACGCTTGAATCCAATTTTGTGCTGGCGGCGTGATGTTCGGTCCGCCAACTCCGGCGTAATCGCCGCTTACGAGTGTGCCGATCAGATAATACAGCCAATCCACGTCTGCCATGCAGTCAGAATCGGTGTAGGCCAGCACTTCGCCCTTGGCAGCGGCGGCCCCGGTGTTGCGAGCGTGGCTCAACCCATGGTTGCTCTGATGAATGTAGCGGACCCGCGGGAACTGCGCCGCAATGTAGGCCGTGTCGTCCGTAGAACCGTCATCGACCAGGATAACTTCATACTCGGGATAATTCAGTTTGCCTAACGAATCGAGGCAAGCTGCGAGCGTGCGGCCTCCGTTGTACGAACAAACAATTACCGAGACGAACGGCGCTTTCGGTAAGGGGCGGTGCGGCAAGCTCGAGCTGTCTCGCCCCAGTTTTTCTGCAAGAGTATAAAACGCTCTCTTCGGTTTGCGCTCTCGCGTGACGATGCCAAATGCCCAGTCTGTAATTTCCTCGCCGCCGGTGAACCATTCATCCGTCCATGTGAAAAAAATGGTTCCAGCCAGACCGCATTTTACCACGCTATCGATGTGCCAACCGAGCATTTCGGCCTGTTCTTCCTGCGAATGCCGGATGGTGTCCATGCCGAATTCCCCCAGGATAAGCGGATGCTCGCCGGTGAGATTTTGCAGCCGCAGCAGGTAACCCTCGAAATCTTGTTGGTTGTGCAGGTAAACATTAAAACAGCAAAAATCGGCGTTTTGCGGCAGCAGATATTCGGTTGGCGGATACGTGGCGTAGGAAAAGAGCGCATCGGGATCAATCGCGCGCCCGATCCGGATTAATTCCTCCACAAATTCAATCACGCGACGGGCGCCCAGCCAGCGTGCCATCGTACTCGACACCTCGTTGCCCACGAGGTAACCCAAGATGGCCGGGTGCCCGGCATGCATCTTAATGGCCGTGCGAACGGTTTCGGCAATTTGTTTACGGATGGAGCGTTCACGCAAAAACTCGATGTGTTTTTCCCAGGGAAGCGTCACCAACACGCGCATCTCGGCAGCAGCACAACGATCAAGAAACCAGCGCGGCGGCGCATGGTAAACTCGCACAACATTAAGACCGGCCTGCCCCATGAGAACGAGATCGCTATCAACTTGCTCAGGTCGTCCGAGGTAATTTCCTTCTGCGTCGGGCTTGAAAGGACCGTAGGTCACGCCTTTAACAAAAAACTTCTTGTCTCCTTCAAAAAAGAATTTCGCCACCGGGCGAATTCGTGAGTTTGCCGTCTTTGTCATGTCGAGCGTTTCATCCTGTCATTCTTAGCGTAGCGAAGATTCTCAGATCATTTCCCATACTCAGCCAATGAAAGAATAGCCAGAGATGTTTCCCGCCTTCGCATAAAGCTACGGCTTGGCAGGCGCTTCGCTCAACATGACAGATGGGCCCTGCAACGGGATTAAAGAAGCGTTTGACGGCTATAGTGCTTTCAGCGCCTTGCGAACCATCTCACCGGTCCGCTCGATATCTTCCGGCGTGTGAGCCGTCGAAATGAATCCCGCCTCAAACTGCGACGGCGCGAAATAAACGCCGTGGTTCAAACAGGCATGGAAAAATCCGGTGAACATTTCCAGGTCGCTCCGTTGAGCGCTGGCGAGATCCACAATCGGTCCCGGGGCAAAGAACAAACAAAACATCGAACCGAGCCGGTGAAATGTGATGTCGATCTTTGCATCTTTGATTGCCTTCAGCGCGAGGTGCTCGAATTGAGCACCCGATTCTTCAAGCAGATTCCAGCCGTTGATCCGTTCCAGTTCACGCAATTGCGCGAGGCCAGTCGCCAGTGCCAGCGGATTGCCGGACAATGTCCCGGCCTGATAAACCGGACCATCCGGCGAAAGTTGATCCATGATTTCCGCGCGTCCGCCAAACGCCCCCACCGGTAAACCACCTCCAATGATTTTCCCCAATGCCGTTAAATCAGGTTTGATTCTGTAGATTTCCTGCGCGCCTCCGCGAGCCACGCGGAAGCCAGTTATGACTTCATCAAAAATTAGAAGCGCGCCATGCCTTGTGCATTCCTCACGCAAGACAGAGAGAAATTTTTCCCCGGGGAAATAAAGGCCCGCGTTCGCTGGAATCGGCTCGAGGATCACGACTGCGATTTCGTTCTTATTTTCTCGAAACGCTCTCCTCAACAACTCGACATCGTTGAACGGCAACGAAATCGTGAGATCTACAAATGCTGTTGGAATACCAGCACTGCTCGGCTGGCCGTGGGTGAGCGCGCCACTTCCCGTTCTCACCAGAAGCGCATCTACGTGGCCGTGATAACAACCATCGAACTTGATGATCTTGTCGCGTCGCGTGAATGCGCGCGCGAGGCGAATGCACGACATGGTCGCTTCCGTACCACTGTTCACCATCCGCACCTTCTCGATCGACGGCATCCAGTTGCAGATTAACTCCGCCATTTCCACTTCCAGCGGATTTGGGGTTCCATAGCTCAATCCGCGCGTGGCAGCGTCTCGCACCGCATCGACAACGACTTCCGGCGCGTGACCAAGAATCGCCGGTCCCCAGCTCCCGACGTAATCGATGTATTCATTTCCATCCACATCCCAAATCTTCGCGCCCTTCGCGCGTGCCACGAAAAACGGCTCGCCGCCAACGTTGCGAAACGCACGGACGGGCGAGTTGACACCGCCTGGGACGCGTCGTTTCGCACGACTAAAAAGTTTTGAAGACTGCGAGTTCAAAGCAGACAAACGTTCAACGCCCAACGCCCAACGTTCAATGCCGAATTGGTCACGCTTTTGACACGTTACATGAGCGCGTTAATCTCATTTCTCGCACCAACGGCGGGGTAGCCAAGTGGTAAGGTCGCGGTCTGCAAAACCGCTATTCGCGGGTTCGATTCCCGCCCCCGCCTTTTTTACTCCACAGCGAGCGAAGCTTGGAACTCATAGGTGAAAACATCCCTATCACGCAGACGAGCGCCTGCGTCTTGCGGCTGACACAGCCCTTACCTAGGCGCTGTAGCAGGAGTTTTCTTCGCAGGGTGCTGGATCGAATCGTTCCCTATCACGATCACTTCGCCGTTAAATGGCGGCGGCGTCTTTGCGGGAAAAAGCGGCCGTAAAACCGCGAATCCTTGTGAAACGAACGCGACGGAAACGATCGCGATGGCTGCTGCAGATTTCATGTCTGGGCGCTCTTATCAGATTTGAACAGCATGACAAGTAAAATTTTAACCTAGGTCATTCGTAATTCGAAGTTATCTCGTCATTAGCGCTGTCATATCCGCCACGGCGGATTCGTCCGGTGGCGAATTGAGCGAAAGCGAAACATCTCTGGCCCAGCTTCGTTGGGCGCTTCACAATTTATCCGAGATTCTTCGCTTCGCTCAGAATGACATTCGAGACGATCTACGTTGAAAGGTTACGTCGTCCGAAAAGCCTTTTCACTTTGTAACCTTTTTACAATTTAACATGGCGAAGCCAGTTTCGGCTTTGCGATTAGAGGTTTGCGATTATTTTCCACGCCGATGCCACAGTTTTCTTATCGCGCCCGCGACGCGCAGGGCGGTCTGGTTGAAGGCGTGCTCGACTGCGCAGACCGCGCTGTCGCAATCCGCCAAATTGAATCGCAACACTGTGTTCCGATCCGGATCGAGATGGTAGATGGTGCAAAAGCCACAGAGAAAAAGTCGGGCGCGCCGCCGCCTCGAAAAAAACTGCGGCTGCTTAGCTCTCCCGAGCCTGCAACACCCGGGCAAAATCTCAAAATTCCCCACGGCCAACTACTCATTTTCACCGAGCAGCTTGCGCACCTGCTTCAAGCGGGCATGACGCTCGACGAAGCGCTATCCGTTTTGGAAAAACGTTTGAAGCAGCCGCGCGTCCAGCAAATGACGCATTCGCTGCATCAGTCTCTAATTGATGGCCAAAGTTTCTCGCAGGCCTTGAGTAAGCTACCGCGAATTTTCCAGCCGCTATATGTAAATCTGGTGGCCGCGGGCGAGGCTAGCGGAGCGCTGCCGCAAATTCTGCTGCGACTGGTCAAGCATTTGATGCAGGCAAAAGACCTGCGAGATCG
>QHMS01000110.1:0-20684 GCA_003217895.1 Verrucomicrobiota bacterium | reverse complement strand
CAATTATTGGGTTCCGCGCCTTTGTGCGCGCTGAGGAAGGACGCATCGCATGGGATCGTTTCCGGTTGGTGATTCCTGGATACGGGGGGGTTATTCGTCACCGTTACTACGCGCAGTTTGCGCGCACATTGGGAACCTTGATGGAAAATGGGGTTCCGCTTCTTCGCTCACTTGATCTTGTCTCGGAAATTGCCGGCAACCGCTTCCTCGAAGTCAAGCTTGGCGAGGTCCGGAGAGCGGTGATCGATGGCGCGACGCTCTCCGCCGCTTTGCAAGAGCAAAAAATGTTTCCAGATCTGTTTACCGACATGATGGGAGTAGGCGAACAAACCGGCCATTTCGCCGAGACCATGCAAGCCATCGCCGACGTTTATGAGCGCGAACTGGACAGGAGCGTTGGCGTAATCTCGCAATTGATTCCGCCGATCATCATTGTAATAATCGCTGTTCTCGTTGGCCTCGTTGTTTTCAGTATTCTATCAGCTGTATTTGAAATGACGCACAGCCTGCAAGTCAGACCACATTGAAACTGAAACTTGCAAAACGGCCGGCTGCGAATAACCTCGCGAACCCGATGTTAGCTCGCGTTGTTCTTGCGATCTTTTTCGCCGCAGTTTCTCGCGTATGCGCGCAGGAAGCTTTAAGCGACGCCCTGCCCTCTCCGGCTCACATGATTGATATGATTATGCAGCCGGTCCCCGAAAGCGCCTGGCTCGACTTGCGCCAAACCACGCCTGGCAATTCGAAAACGCAAAACGCGCCTGCATGGGTGGAAGCAATCACTCTGCTGCCAGCCGAGACGATCGAAGGCGGTGCGACGTCCAAAAGCGTGTTTCGCATTCGCGTGACGCAACCCGGTCCCGAATATCAAGTTCTTTTTTTTAGATTGTTCTTCGACGATAAACCGAATCAGCAGCCTGAATTGGTCGCGTGGGACGAATCTGGCACGCACATTTTGCGCTCGGGCACTCTTGGTGTCGGCATGAATCTGCCCAGTTCGGATTCCGTCATCATTCCAATGACCGGCGCTTCTGCCATTGATATCGAGGTTCCCGGCGATGGAAAGACAATCCGTGGTGCGTACCTCGATTGGATGACAAGCAGTCAGGTAGTGCATCCGGTGAATGCGGAACATCGTGATGTAATCCCGGTGCAGTTCTCATCGGTACCCGCGCTGCACGCGCCCCCGGAAGATGTCGAGAACTTTGGAACCGTCACGGCAACTCTCGCGGCTGATCCGATCCGGATTGACTCACAGACCCAGGAAAACGCCGTGTTCCAATTCCCAGTCGAAGCGCAACCGTTAACGGCCCTGTTGACTTTCGAAATTGTCAATCCTCGAGTGGATTCTCCACCGGAAGTTTATCTCAACGGCCAGGATATCGGGCCAGTTTCTCTGACGCTGCCGGACCTGGCTGATCCCGGTTATCGCGGTGAAGTAGAAGCGCTCACGCCGCAAATGCATTTCCACTATACCGGGTGGCTGCGCGCCCAGAAAATTATACCGGCCACAATTTTGAAAGTGGGCGCGAACGATCTGGTCGTCGCTGGCGGAACCGACACCGGGTCTTCCGCGATCCGCGCGACCCAGGTCCAATTAAAATATATTTGGGATAAGTCGGATTATCTTCTGCGCACCAGCCCTGGCAATTCTCAAAGACCGGAGTAGTATAGGGCGCGCAGAGGACGCAGGGGACGCTCCTTTGTTTAAGATGAGAACAACAAGAAAACAGCGGGGGTTCACGCTACTGGAGATAATGCTCGTGGTGAGCATCATCGTGATCATATTGGGAGTAGCGATTTCAAAACTCGGTAATACGACGGGCATCGCGAAAAGCATGCGCGTTCAAGCCGATATTCAGGCGATCAAGACACAGCTGCAGCTCTACGAGAGCATGAACGGTTTTTATCCGAGCACTGAACAGGGTTTGCAGGCGCTGGTAGCACAACCGCAGAACGACCCGCGGCCTACTCGTTGGTATCAGTTGTTCACGGATCTGCCAAAAGATCCCTGGGGCAGTAATTATATCTATCGCAATCCAGGTCAGAAAAACTCAGGCGGATACGATTTATATTCGGCAGGGCCGGACCGGCAGCCCGACACGGGCGACGACGATTGGGGCAACCATTAGCCGTTAGCGAAGCGATCCCCGCAATTTACTGCTTGGCGGCTGCTGCAGCGGGGGCCCGATTAGGCACCTTCGCTGGACCTCCAGGGTTCCGCTGAATCAAGCCACGCGCATGAGGCCGCGCGGCCTCTTTAGATGGAATCAACTGTTGCACTTCCGGCGGCAAGCCGGGAGGTAAATTCAAGGCTGGGTTATGAACGCCGACGGGGTTAGGCATTGCAGGCATGGGCGGCGCCATCGCTTTGGAAACAAAACCTGAATTCGGCCCGGATTGTGATAAGAGCGCTTGATTAAACGTGAGGGTCGCGAAATTTCCGTCCTTGCTAATCGTCACCTTGGTCGCACCCACCTTGTCCGACCATTCGATGTTGGCGATGCTGTAGCCGTCCACTGGCTCCCTGGTATTCAGGTATTTCTTGAAGTTGTGATCCGCAGTGGAAGCGAGTGTCACCAAATCACCTTCGGGTGAACGCGCGGCGTTGGCGATGTAAAGGTCTTTTGCAAAATCAGGCGTAGCCGCAGGCGCCGCCACCTCCGTAGCGACCGCAAAAGGTGAATGATCTACCATCTTTGAGTAGCGATCGAACTTAAACTGCGGTGGCAGGACTTCCTCGGCCCGACTGTAAACCACTCCAAGCAGAGCGAGGATGAGTATTAGAGCAGAGGAATATTTCATAAGCTTGCCGGTATTATTACTTCGTTAGTTGCGCCGGTGCAAACCACCGTGCGATTTTAAATTTGCCGCGCATCATTGTGGGATCGCTACCGTCGATGGCCAGATTGACATTTTCGAACACAACAAACGCGTCGGGGCGTTGCAGGTCGTAAAGGAAATGCACCAATGGCGGCCACGGGCTTTTAGTTTCAATCGAGGCAAAAACCGTCTGGTGATACGGGGTAGTCTCCCCGGGACCAATTTGGGGATTCTCGACCAAAATGTTATATTTGCCGGCCACGTCCTTCAATTGATCAAGCAGAGTGGAGGCTTCCGCTGGATTCTTGAGAGTCGGTTGATGTTGCCGGATCCATTCGTCGCGTTTCATCCAGACATCGCGCTCCTTCACGTAAAGCGCTTGCTCAGCCAACGTTGACTGGCGTGCCGCCAACTCCTTGCGGGCGCCACCGAGCGCGCCGAAGATCCAGCTCAAGATCCAAAGGTTCAGCAGCACGAATACGCTTCCGGCCACTACCCATGAGAGCACGCGCTCGCGTGGATTCATTCGTTGGTACCACGCCGGTATCATTTTGGTTTTCCCTCCACTCTAAACTGCGCATGGCTATTCGCCAAAATACGAGGCGCAGCCATGTCAAATTGGAAGGTCCGCAACTCTGGATTCTTTTTTATCTTGTCGATGAATTCGTACGCCAGAGCAGCCGTATTCGCTTCACCATCCACGGAAACCTGACGTGCCGACTGGTTGTACGCTGTAATGCGCACGTCGGCAGAGGGTAGGCTTTCGAAAAGATCCTCCAGGATTTCAACGGGGTAATAGTGCGCATCAATTGCTGGCGCGAGCGCTTTCCACTTCGCTTCTGTCGCGCGCACAAACTCGGTTCCGGGCGCGTCGCGCTTAATACGCCGGTCAAACCAACCTACTTGAAACCGCATCACGCCGAGATACAGCAGCAGGAGAAAGAGAAGAGCGCCATACGCGCCGCCTGCCCAAAGTAGTCGTTTCCGCCATTCTGCCTGCCTTTCTAGTTGCAAACGACGGCGTCGCCAGCTCTCGGGCAGAAGGTTGAGCTTAACCGATGCGGGTGGAAGCTCGATGCCCACTATCTCGGCGGGGCTGGCTAGAATTCCCTGCACTGCGTCGCGCAGTTCATAGCATGTCTCGTCCAGCAGCACGTTCGAAGACGAGGCATCTATTCCCTGCAGCTCGGCACTTAATCGCAGCTGCGGCAGTTCAAGTTGCAGCTGCGCGCCATTACCGCCTTCGAACACCCGGGCAAGACTCAGCTTGCCGTTCTCTGTCACGGCGTAAACAAGCGTCTCGCCCTCCGGATAAATAAGAACGGCATTTCCCCTGGGAGCATGGGTGCTCGCTCGCTGCGCGGCATAGACGGTAATTTGTCGCGGAATATAACCGCGGTTCAACAGTGGCGAAGCCATCTCAGTAAGCTGTTCGTTTCTGATCGCGACGGCTGAAACAACGCTCTCATTCTCGTCCTGCTCGATTAGTTCAAAATCGGTTGTCACTTCATCCGCCGCGAACGGCAGCAGTTTCTCGATCTGGATACGAATCATTTCAGGAAACTCCGCCGGATCGACGCTCGGCAGCCGAAATCGTTGGGCAAGCACGGCCGAGACAGGCAACCCCAGTACAAAATCGTCGGTCGCAGCCAGCAGCGGCACCGCTTCTTCCAGGGTTTGCAGCTTGCGCACATTCCATGAGCCGTTTTGCTCGGCGCTGCTCGCAGCAGCTTCGCGGGGCGACCCAGGCTCAGCCGATCGGACAAAATTCCAGCCATGCGCGGTTGGAATTATGAAAATGGATGGCTTCCCGCGCTCGATATCAAAGCTCCTTCCAGCTGAACACTTGAGGCCGACCAATCCCGATCGTGGTCGTGGTTGTGCCACCCGCAGTGGTGATCGCGCCGCCAACTGGTGCCCCAGCCGGCACCACCTGCTTCAAGACCACCATTTCTACAGAACGCGTAACCTCACCTGATTTTCCTACACTCACGATGTGCTTAACCGGGCCGTTAAATTGAACCAATGCCTGAATCTGTTGAAATTGCTGTGGATTCAAACCTAACGCAGCTTGCACCTCAGGCGGCACCGATGTTCCACCGGTTGCGACGAATTGAAAATCATCATCCGTTCCATCAATTCCGTCCGGCCCGCGCCGTAGCTGGAGGAAACGATCAACCGCATCATCGCTCAAGCCTGGCAACGCGCGCAACACATCGCGCGATGCCCAAGCGAGATCAATCGCACCACAGTTGCCTACGATGGTGAAATCCTGGTCCCAGCCAGGTTTGGACGTCAATTCTTCCCAGCCACAGACTTTTTTAAGTTCATCTATGGAAAACAGCAGGCCAGCGTGAGGCGGATGATAATCGTCGGTCTCCGGACACGCGTTGAGATGGTGAAGTCCCCTATTTTGGGACACCCAATCGAGCAGAGAATCCATCATGACGTCGAGGTCGTTTAAGTCTATACCCTTGTTATTAAGATACTGGCGAAGAATTCGCAGTTTCGTCGGGTCTTCCCCCTGGAGTAGGAAATTCAAATTCAGGCGACCGCATTCCCCGGTTATCTGTACATCGTAACTTCCTCCGTCAACCATTTGCCTGTGTAAGTTTGGCGAACTCGGCGTGATCTCACGGCATAAGGCAACGTCGGCGCCCGAAGACGCGGCTGATTCAGCGGCCAAAACCCGGCTCTCATTACTGGAAACCACCAGCCGCGAATTGATGCTCAGTACCCATGTAATCACCATCGCGCTGAGCAAAAATAGTGCCCAAAGCGCTAACAGCAGCGCAGCGCCCCGGACTGATCTAAATTTTTGAGAAGGCCCTTTCATTGAAAATACGGTGTTCGTCTCAGTGGAATAATTGTTTCCCATGGTAAAGCTGAATCCGTGCGTCCCACGGCAACCTTGATAAGCGACGGCAGGCGGCCTCCCGGCCAGCGCGGCAACCAATTATTCGCGCCCGGATCGAAATAGCTAATTTCGAGGCTGGTCACATTCCTGATCAGCGGTATCCAGGTTTCCTTTGCCTCGCCAATGTCGGAACCCTTTTGCGGTTTTCGCAAGAAACCAAGATCCAGCCGGTCACCGTCTTTGGTTTCCGGTTGCAACCGCAGCGTCACGGTAAAGTCACCCGCCGCATAGCGAGTCATCAGTGCGGGTCCAGCGCCACAACTCCATCTCAATTGGTCGCGTTCGCGATCGCCCATCTTGAACGGCTCTCCGATCATACCGGCACGCAAGGGACTCAGGCTTTGCCACTGGGCTGTGAGCAGATCGCGCAACCCGTGGTATTGCGCATCGTCGGCAGCTGTACCCGCCGAGAGCTGCAGCGCGATCATGTTCGATTCCACAAAGCGAAAAATCGCCAGCGACATCATTCCCAGAATTGTCACTGCCAGCATAATCTCGAGCAATGTGAATCCGCGACAGAGCTTTCGAATTTCGAGTCTGCAGTTATTCGGAGCGATAAACATATAACTGAATCCGTTTCGACTGCGGGACGCCGGCGTGCTGCCATTGGGCAGTCAACATGACAAGATAAATTCCGCTTAGGAGCGTCTTGTCCTCTTCGGTCAACCCCGCAGGCCCACTTTTCTGAATCAACCTTACCATGCCATAATTGCTGTTGATCTTGAATTCCTTCTCCGGGTCCGGCACGCCTGGCGCCGCCTGAACTACCGCCATTCGATCGGACAGAATCTGTCGCACAGCGCCTTCCTCCGCGCTGATCGTGCTGGCATTGAGACAATTCTCGACCGCGCGTCCAAGTGCGATGACGCCGATGGCAAAGATCGCCACGCCCAGCAGGACCTCGTACAGAGCGAACGCGGATTTCAATCTTGCGCGATGCTGTATTCGTCTCGGGGGCGCCATTGGAGTATTGGAGTGTTGGAGTCTTGGATTGTTCGAAATTCCGCTACTCCACTTCTCCCCCACTCCGTTTTTCCGCTGTCGCTCACCTCGCTGCATACTGGGTGACCTCGGCTTGGGCCGTGAGAGGCGAGTAAGTCGCCGTCCATAGGCCGGCCGGGCCTCTGAACTGAACAGTCGCCGGTTCGCAGTTTCCCGATGGCCAGAATATCCATTCCCATGGATGTTTTTCCTCCAACGCCGCAGGCAACGACAGCCGCAGCACAGTTCCCTTGCTCAGACGCAACTGCGCCTTCGGTTTCACTTCCTCATCTTCTCCAAAAACTTCCGGACGCAACAGCACACCATTCTTGTTCCAAACGATCAGGTACGGCCGGCGCTCCATGACACTTCGCTCCTGCGCTTGGTGCACGAGATTGTTGAACCCGTCCAGGGATTGCTTCAGCCGCCTGCTGGCGAAGACGCCGCTCAAGCTGGGGACAGCCAGCATGAGCAGCAACAGCAGTATGAAAATGGACAGGGCAATCTCGATTAAGGTAAACGCCCGAAAACGTTGCACCGCCGAAGTTACTCGATTCGACGCAAAATCACAAACTGGAGCGCGGTGAAGCTCAGTCGTTCTCTTCCTCATCGTCGTCCTCGTCTGTGAGTGCTAATTTTTCCGCGCGCTCGAGGACGAGAAGGAGCACGAGTGGCCCGGCTACCGCAAGCAGCCGCTAAAAAAATGCAACTGACCGGCAGCAGTCAGGTTGTCTTTGTGATAAATTCTCAGCCGAAATGAAGGTCGTTCTGCGCATCGGTGCCGTCGCAGCCGCGCTTTTTGTGATCGCGGTGCTGGTCTGGCAGGGCGTCACTGCACATGGCGCGCCGGATCCGACGCGGCCCAACACCAGCCCGACCGTAGCGTTCCTCGACATCGGCGTTCTCGTTTTTCGAGAAGGATTGGAATGCATTCTCGTGTTGGCCGCTATCACTGCGAGTATGACTGGCCCGAAGCGTCTTCATCGCCGGCCAGTCGCTTTCGGCGCGGGCCTGGCGTTCGTAGCGACCTTAATCACGTGGTGTATTGCGGTGCAAATCGTTGGCTCGCTTAGCGACAACATGTCGGCGCTCGATCTTCAAGCCGCGACAGGACTGCTTGCCGTGATCGTGCTGCTCGTGATCATGAATTGGTTTTTCCATAAGATTTATTGGGGCGGCTGGATTCGCGCTCATAATCGCCGCCGCAAAGCCTTACTGGAAAATGCGCGCGCTGCTGAGATCTCGCAGTCACGTCTGTGGTGGGGATTAATCCTGCTCGGATTCACCTCCTTGTATCGGGAAGGCTTTGAAGTCGTGCTTTTTTTACAAAGCTACAATCTGCGGTTGGGCGGCGGGGTGGTGCTAAAAGGGGCGCTGCTGGGCATGGTGCTGACAGCGATGGTGGCCGTGCTCACCTTCGTTCTCCAGCAGCGGCTGCCGTACCGAAAAATGTTAATCACCACCGGGATTCTCCTGGGAGTCGTGTTGCTCGTTATGGTTGGCGAACAAGCCCAGGAAATGCAGCTGGCACATTGGATTTCCACAACGCCCATCGATTCTTTGAAACCTTACATTCCGCCTTGGATGGGTCTCTGGTTTGCCGTGTTCCCGACAGTTGAAACACTCGTTGCGCAGTTGATTGCAGCAGTGCTCGTGATTGGCTCCTATTATGCGGCACGACGCTTTGGCGGCGGCTCGGCCGGTGGCACCGCCTTGGAAGCCCACGCGCCCGGAATGGCTGCGATTAATGCTTAGCCAGACCCGTTAAGAACGACCTCGCTGTGGTTTGCAGTTTCGGCTTCGGTTTCCGCTCAAGCCGCGTAAACGCGGAACTCTAAACGTCGCGGAAATCCAGTTGAACTGAATCGCAAACTTTCCACTGTAGGCGGATGATTACGCCAAACAGCCGCTTCCTCAGACTCGTTAGAATCATTTTTGCATTTTCAATACTCCTTCTCGCATCCTCTCTTCGATCGGCTCCGTCACCCACCCCAGCGGCATCTGGAACGATTGATGAAAAGTTGTTCAACGGAATGCGTTGGAGACAAGTCGGTCCGTTTCGCGGCGGGCGCGCACTGGCAATTGAAGGTGTAGTTGGCGAGCCGGACACGTATTACTTCGGAGCGGTCGCGGGCGGAGTCTGGAAAACGACCGACGGCGGCGCAAACTGGGTTCCAATCTTCGACAAGCAACCGATTTCCTCGATCGGCGCGATCGCAGTCGCGCCATCGGATCGCAATGTAATTTATGCCGGCACCGGCGAAGCAGCGATTCGTGGCAATACCACGTACGGCACCGGAGTTTTCAAATCGATCGACGGCGGAAAAACATGGGAGAACGTTGGCCTCAAGGACACGCATCAGATCGGCGCGCTGATTGTCGATCCCAGAAATGAGAATGTGGTTCTCGTTGCGGCCTTGGGTCATGCTTTCGGTCCAAATCAGGAGCGCGGAATTTTTCGCACCACTGACGGCGGCAAAATATGGACAAAAGTTTTATCGAAAGATGAAAACACCGGCGGGATCGACATCGTCTTCGATCCGCATAATCCGAACATCGTATTCGCGTCACTCTGGGAGGCGCGGCGACAGCCATGGTTTTTCTCAAGCGGCGGCCCCGGCGGCGGAGTTTATCGTTCGGAAGATAACGGTGTGACGTGGAAACGTCTCGAGGGCAATGGTCTTCCCGGCGGAATCCTTGGCAAGATCGGCGTCGCCGTTTCTGGAGCCGATTCCAATCGCGTCTATGCGATCATCGAGGCCAAGGATGGCGGCCTCTACCGTTCGGATGACGCCGGGCAACATTGGACACGCGCGAATGACGATGGGCGATTTCGCCAGCGCGCCTGGTATTTCAGCAAAGTTTACGCTGACCCGAAGTCCGCGGACACAGTTTACCTTCTAAACACCGGACTCTTCAAATCGGTCGATGGTGGAAAAAATTTCACTCTCTTGCCCGCGCGTCACGGCGATCATCACGGTCTCTGGATCGATCCGACGAATCCAAATCGCATCGCCAACGTGAGCGATGGCGGCGCCAGCATATCTACAGACGGCGGTAAAAACTGGACAACGCAAAACAATCAACCTACCGCGCAATTTTACCACGTCGCTGTGGACAACGCGTTCCCCTATCACATTTACGGCGCGCAACAGGACAACTCAAATGTTGGCATCGCCAGTCGCACGGATTGGGGCGCGATCGGGCGGCAGAATTGGTTCGAAGCAGGCGGCGGCGAATGCGGCTTTGTCGTGCCGGACCCGCGCGATTGGCACATTATCTATTCAAACAACGAAGGCTTCATCAATCGCTACGATAAAAATAAGGAGGAAGTGCAGGACGTTAGTCCCGTGCCGATCGATAACTCTGGACATGGCGCTGTCGATCTTGTCCATCGCTTTCAATGGGTCACGCCGCTCATGCTTTCGCCGCATAACCCTGATGTGATCTACACAGCGGGCGAGTGCGTTTTCAAATCCACCGATCACGGACAAAGCTGGACGCAAATCAGCGGTGATCTCACGCGCAACGACAAATCGAAACAGCAACCAAGTGGCGGACCGCTGACGAACGACATCACTTCCGTCGAGTATTACGACACGGTGTTTGCCCTGGCGGAATCGCCAGTAAATCAAGGAACGCTCTGGGCAGGCACAGATGATGGGCTTGTTCAGGTTACCACCGACGATGGCCAGCATTGGTCAAACGTCGCACCGAAAATGCCCGAGTGGAGCACGATCGATATGATCGAACCCTCCCCGAACGACGGCAACGCCGCTTATGTGGCGGTGGATCGACATAAGCTCGACGATTTTAAACCGTACATTTTTAAGACCACCGATTTAGGGAAAACCTGGAGCTCGATTGTGCGCGGAATTCCCGATGGCGCATACGTGCACGCCGTGCGCGAAGATCCCAAACGTAAGGGGTTGCTCTACGCGGGGACCGAGCTCGGCGTCTTCGCTTCATTCGATGACGGCGCGCACTGGCAGCCATTGCAATTGAATCTGCCGGTCACACCGATTCACGATCTTGTCGTTAAAGATGACGATCTCGTAGTGGCGACACACGGGCGTTCTTTCTGGGTGCTCGACGATCTAACGCCAGTTCGTCAGGTGAACGCGCAGTCTGCTGCGGCGGACGTCATCCTGTATCAACCGCAGACCGCGTTGCGTTTGCATTACCCGGAGGAATTCGACAAGCGCCAGCCAGTAGGTGATAACCCGCCGCCCGGCGCAATCATCGATTATTATTTCAAGACCGCTCCGAAAGAAGAGGTCTCGCTAGAGATTCTCGATGCTTCAGGCAAAGTCGTCAGACACCTTTCCAGCAAAGAGAAAAACGAAGGTGTGCAACCGCCTGAATGGCCGGATCGAGTCGAGCGGGTCAAGACGATTCCAGCCAACGAGGGAATGAATCGGTTCGCGTGGGATTTGCGTTACGATGATCCAATACAAATCCCCGGCGCGTTTTATTCCGGTAACGGTCCCAAAGGGCCGCTCGCGTTGCCCGGGGATTATCAGGTGAAATTGACTGTTGGAGGGAAGTCGCAGACCGCGCCGCTGCATTTGGCGACCGATCCGCGAACGAAAGGACAGGAAGCGGCGGTGCAGAAACAGTTCACTTTGGCGACGCAGGTAAACGATCGGATTTCACAGCTGCATCAGGCGGTCAACGCAATCCGCGATCTCAAATCGCAAATTCAAGCGCTGCACAAACGTTTCGGCGACGATCAACGTTTAAAGCCGGCGCTTGCGGCGGCGGATGATCTCGATCACAAAATGTCCGAGGTCGAGCAGAAGCTTATTCAAGTAAACATGAAAGGCTCGGAAGCGAACCTCGCGTTTCCGGACATGCTCAACGAGCGGTTCGACACGTTTAGTCATCTCATTGAGTACGGTGATGCTGAACCGACCAAACCGCAGCTCGACGTGTTTCAAATGCTGAGCAGCCAGCTTGATGAGCAATTAAAAAGGTTGGCGCAGCTCAAAAATGAAGATTTGCCGAAAGTGAGTGAGATGATCAAGCAGGCGAATCTGCCCGCGCTAATTATTACTGAAAAGAAAAGCGGCTAGTTGGCGATTCTGTCATTCCGACCGAAGTGGAGGAATCTCTTACTGGTTTCTGGTGGTTACGTCATTTTTCCAAACATCTAGAGATGTCTCGACGCCGCTCGACATGACAAATGATAAGATGAACAAGGCTGTGGTGCTCGCAGCAGGTCGCGGCACACGCATGCGCGAACTCACGGCCGATCTTCCCAAGCCGATGATCGAAGTGCGCGGCAAACCGGTTTTGCAGCACATCTTCGAAGGACTGCGCGATGCGGGAATACGCGAATTTCTTATCGTGGTCGGCTATCACGGCGACACGGTGCGAAATTTCCTCGGTGACGGTTCGCGCTACGATATCGCCATTCAATACGCGACGCAGACAGTGCAAGATGGGACCGGTCGCGTTGTCGATCTTGCCCGCGATTTCGTCGGGCATTCTCCATTTGTTTTGAGCTACGGGGACATTTTGGTCGATCCGTCTAATTACAAACACGTTGTCGATCTTCCGGAACACGTGGAAGCGATTATCACGGTCACGCGTGGCGAGGACGTCAGTAAAGGCGGCGCCGTCTTTGTGAATAAACAAATGGAGCTTGTTGATATTCGCGAAAAATCAAACGTGCGTGAAGAAACCAACTGGTACAACGCTGGTCTTTATGTATTTCGCCCCAGCATTTTCGAATTCACGGCAAATCTGCAACCATCACGACGCGGGGAATACGAATTGACCGACGCGATTCGAGCACTGGCGCAATCCGGAAAGAAAGTCAAAGCGCTTAAACTCACCGGAGAATGGGCAGACGTGCGCGATCCTGAAGTTCTCGCGCGGCTGAATCGTACCTCGTAACCCTGGCAGGTCATTCCGAGCGGAGCGAGGAACCTCACAGTCACCAGCGCATCACTCAAAATTACTCAGCTCTCACGTAGATCGAGAACGCGCCGCACGCTCGCTAATTTGCGTAATCTTGGACCTTTTGAGAGGTCCCTCGCTTCCGCTCGGGGATGACAGCCTGTAACTTATCCATCTTAGCGCGATTGTTCAACAGATTCCGCTGGTGGCTCTTCGCCAATTTCTTCTTCGATTTCGCGTCGCCATTCGCGGGAAAGCCAGGGCCGCAGCACTCCGTAGAGCAAATACGCCAGGAATAATACGGCTGGCATCCATTCATAATTCAGAACAGTGAAAATCAGGACAAGAATGATGATAAGAAAACGCGGGATCGACTTCTTCGTTTTCCAGTTCACCGCCTTGAAGCTTGGATATTCGAACCGGCTAAACATCATAAACGAGAGAAAGAGCAACAACGGCGGAAGAACAAAGCGCCAGTTGCCGAGGCGATGTTCACCTTCAGCGAGCCAAAGGAGAAACAACGTGATCGACGCAATCAAACCTGCCGCAGCCGGAATTGGAAAACCGGTGAAAGTGTTTTGGTGGTTGGCTCCTTCGTTCTTTACGCCCATCGAATTGAAACGGGCCAGGCGGAGCGCACCGCACGCCAGGTAAATAAACGCGATGATCCAGCAGGCGCGCGGAAACTCTTGTAACACGACGCGGTAAACCATCAGGGCCGGAGCAAGGCCGAACGAGACAATATCAGCGAGCGAGTCGAATTCGCGCCCGAACGGACTCTCGTGGCCACCCAGCCGCGCAAGACGTCCGTCTAAAAAATCAAAAACGAAAGCGCCGAGTACGAACCAGATGGCAGCGTGAAAAAGGTCGCCAGCCGCATCAGGATTCGATGCCTGGAGCAGCGCGCCCTCAAGAATTTTGAGCGTGGCGGTGAACCCGCAGAACAGATTTCCCGCCGTCATCAGATTAGGCAGGAGATAAATTTTAGATGGCTGCTCGTTCATTAGTCGGGCAACCGCGCCATAATTGTCGAGCCACCAAGGACGTGATCGCCTGTTTTCACGAGAACTTCAGCGTTGAGCGGCAAGTATAATTCTGTTCGTGAACCGAAGCGAATCATTCCGAATCGCTCACCTTTCTTCAATTCGTCTCCGATTTGCGCCCAGGCCACGATGCGTCGTGCGATTGCGCCGGTGATCTGGCGAACGACGATCGTGACGCGCGGATTTTCGAAAGCCCAAGTCATCGATTCGTTCTTTTCGGAACAATCCGCACGACGCGCGTCGAGACACAGCCCTTCTCGATGTTGCCGATAAATGATTCGGCCACTGATTGGCGCGCGATTTGTGTGGACATCAAAGATCGACAAAAAAATTCCGACACGACGCGATCTGGTCTTGAGCACCTGGCTTTCATCCAATTCAACAATGTCCATCACGGTTCCATCAGCGGGAGCCACGATTAGATTCGAATCTGGCGGCGCCATGCGTTCCGGGTCTCGGAAGAACGCAACAGTGAAAAGAAACAGCAAGAAAAAGAACCACCACAACCATGCGGAAAAGGCTGCGCCCGCCACTGTCAGTAGCGCGAAGAACAACAAAACCCACCGTGCTTCAAAGAGTGTTTGGAGGCGCATGGAAAGAGTCTATTTTGGGAGTCTGAAACAACGCGGTCAAGACACCAAAAAGCGGCAAATAGGGGTCGGCTCGCAGACCACAATATCATGGGCTTTGGGACACGGCGACCTCCAATCCCTAGCGGAAATAAACCACTCAAAGCCACGAGATTATTTGTTGTTTTCAGGCCGTTTCTGGATATGGTCTTTTCTGTGGGTCGGTTGGCCCACTTTTATGGCCCAAGTTCAAGAGGAAATTCCGGTCGAAAAAGTATCTCGCAGCTCGACCGGAATCGCGGCCACACAGAAATACGACGCGGCGCAAATCGACAAACTAGAAGGCCTCGAGGCGGTCCGGAAACGGCCTGGCATGTTCATCGGAGATCCGGACGAGCGTGGACTGCATCACCTGGTTTACGAAGTCGTTGATAACTCCATTGACGAACATCTCGCGGGATTTTGCACAAAGATCGAAGTGATCGTTCACGTGGATGGATCGATCTCCGTTCGAGACAATGGTCGCGGCATTCCTGTCGATATTCATCCCAAGTGGAAAATGCCTGCGATTGAGCTGGTCTTAACGAATCTGCATGCCGGCGGAAAATTTGGACAGGGCGCTTACAAATATTCGGGGGGCTTGCACGGCGTAGGCGCCAAATGCACAAATGCGCTTTCGGAATGGTTCAAAGCAGAGGTCTCACGCGACGGCAAAGTCTATCACATGGCTTTCGCCAAGGGCAAAACGACCGACAAACTTACGGTCATCGGTGAAGTCAAAAGCAAAAAAACTACCGGAACGCTGGTTACGTTTCTACCTGATCCGACGATCTTCACCATCACGACCGAGTTTAAGTTCGAGCGACTCGCGACGCGCTTGCGCGAACTGACGTTCCTTAATCCGGGTCTCGAGATCACGCTCACAGACGAGCGCAGCGATCCGGCGAAGACGGAGAAATTTTTCTACAAATACGGCATCGAAGAGTTCGTAAAGCAGCTAGGCGAAAACAAGCAAGTGCTGCACCCAAAGCCGATCGTGATTTCACGGCAGCGCGACGAAGTGTTTGTCGATGTAGTGCTGCAATATAACGACAGTTACAACGATCAGATTTTGCCGTTTGCGAATTCAATCCCCAATCCCGACGGCGGCACGCATTTGACCGGTTTCCGCACGGCGCTAACCAAAGCAGTCAATCAATACGCCAAGCAAAATAATCTTCTGAAAGAGAAGGACCCCTCTATTTCAGGAGACGATGTGCGCGAAGGATTGATCTGCGTGCTCAGCGTGAAACTGCCGAATCCGCGCTTCGAATCGCAGACCAAGGTGAAGCTCGTCAACACGGAGATCGACGGGCTCGTGAACTCCGTCGCTTACGACGGATTGATGACTTACTTTGACAAAAATCCGCCGGTTTCGCGCCGCATTTTCGACAAGGTGCTTACTGCCGCGCGAGCGAGGGAAGCTGCTCGAAAGGCCAGGGAAACAATCCGTAAAGGAGCGCTGACCGGCGGCGGGCTGCCAGGAAAACTAGCCGATTGTTCGGAGCGCGATCCGGAATTCACGGAGCTTTACATTGTCGAGGGCGACTCAGCCGGCGGCTCCGCGAAGCAGGGACGTGATCGGCGCTATCAGGCGATTCTGCCGATTCGCGGTAAGTTGATCAACGTCGAGAAAGCGCGCGAAGATCAATTTCTCAAAAACGCTGAGATCCAGTCGATGATCACGGCAATCGGCGCCGGGATTGGCAAACCGAAAGAAGACGGCAATGGCAAGGACGAAGGCCGCTTCGATATCACAAAACTGCGCTACGGCCGCATCATTATCATGACCGATGCGGATGTGGACGGCTCGCATATTCGAACGCTGTTGCTGACCTTTTTCTTCCGGCAGATGACCGAACTCGTGCGGGCCGGGAAAATTTACATCGCGCAGCCGCCCCTCTATCAGATCAGACGAAAAAAGCGCGAGGAATACGTCGATGACGACGTCCAGCTAAACAAAATCTTGATCTCGCTGGGCGCAGAGGATGTGCGGCTAAAAAATCTGGCGGATGAAAAAGAGATCACTGCAGCGCAATTGAAGGACATTCTCGAATCGCTCGGGAAACTGGCGAAGTTGAGCGAAGCAGTCCGCCGTCACGGAGGCGATTTCGAGACTTACCTCGGTCACCGAAATTCTCGCTCGGGCAAACTGCCGACTTATCTTGTGAAAGTACGAGAGGGCAATGAGGAGACGGTACATTATTTTCACGACGAAAAAGAGGTGCGCAACTTCCATCACCAAAATCTCGATCTCAATTTGTTCGACACCCAGATTGAACAGGAGTTATTGCCTCTCGGAGAAACTCAGGCGCCCGCGAAAACAAATGGTGTTCGTCGACGCGGCAAGCTTGTCGAACTGCACGAGTCGGCGGCCATACAAAAACTGATTCTGGAACTGGCGCGGAAAGGTTTGAAGGTCGATCATTACGCAACAAGCGACCGGCCAATCTTCGAATTGATCGAGGGCGACGGCGACAAGGGCGTCGCGCATCCGCTCTTTTCGATTCCCGAAATCCTGCAGAAGATCTTGGAGATCGGCCGTCGCGGCGTCCAGATCAAGCGTTTCAAAGGTCTGGGTGAAATGAATGCCAAAGAGTTGTTCGAGACCACCATGAACCCGGAGAAGCGCAAGCTCCTAAAGGTGGACTTGAACGAGGACAACGCCGTCGATGCCGACAAGATGTTCACGATTTTGATGGGCGACGTGGTCGAGCCGCGCCGGCAGTTTATCGAAGACAACGCATTAAACGTCCGAAATCTGGACGTTTGAAATGACGAAGCACGAATGAGCAATGACGAAGGAATGATGAAGCACCAGGCACGAAGACAAGCTCAGCGATCTCTTCGTGATTCTTCATTTGGATTTCTTTCGGCATTCGATATTCGGCATCCGTCATTTTCTTCCTGTGCTTAATCCGAACGAAAAAATCGAGGCAATAAACGTGGCCGAGGAGGTGTCGCGGTCGTTCCTCGATTACTCGATGTCGGTGATCATTTCGCGTGCGCTGCCGGACGCGCGCGACGGCCTTAAACCGTCACAAAGAAGAATTCTTTACGCGATGCACGATTTGTCGTTGTTCCCGGGACGTCAACATCGCAAATGCGCGAAAATCTGCGGCGACACCAGCGGTAATTATCATCCGCACGGCGAAGCAGTGATCTATCCGACCCTCGTGCACATGGCTCAGCCGTGGGCGATGCGGGAACGGTTGGTCGATGGCCAGGGCAATTTCGGTTCGGTCGAAGGCGATCCACCGGCAGCCATGCGTTACACCGAGGCGCGTATGACGCACCTCGGCGCCGCTCTCATGACCGACATGGAGAAGGATACCGTCGATTTTGTCCCTAATTACGACGAGACGCGCACTGAGCCAACGGTTTTCCCCGCCGCATTTCCGAATCTGCTTGTGAACGGCGGCACCGGAATCGCTGTTGGAATGGCCACCAATATTCCGCCCCATAATCTCGCTGAAGTCATCGATGGAATTTGCGCACAGATCGACGACCCAGACATCACATTGGACGAGTTGATGAAGTACGTGAAGGCACCGGATTTTCCCACGGGCTGCGTCATCTGCGGCACGAACGGCATCCGCCAGTATTTCGAAACCGGCCGGGGTAGTATGAAAGTGCGCGGAAAAGCCGGCATTGAAGAACTCAAAGGCGGCCGCGAGCAAATCGTCATCACAGAAATTCCGTACGGCGTAAACCGCGCCACGCTGGTGGAGCGAATCGCGCAATTGGTAAACGAAAAGGTGCTTACCGACATCAGCTACGTTGGCGATCAGTCGGATGAAAACACGCGCATTGTCATCGAGCTCAAGCGCGATGCTAACCCGAAAGTCACTATCGCCAATCTGTACAAGCACACTGCGTTGGAGAGTTCCTTCGCGGCGTTGATGCTCGCGATCGACCACGGGCGTCCGAAGTTACTCTCACTCAAGGAAGCCAACGCGGCTTATATCGAGCATCGTCGCGAAGTAGTTTTGCGCCGCACGGGTTTTGAATTGCGCAAAGCCGAAGAGCGCGCAGAAACACTGGAAGGTTACTTAATCGCGCTGCGGAATGTCGACGAATTCATCCGCATCATTCGCGAATCAGCCAATCGCGATGAGGCCCGAGTGAAACTCCTTGCATTCGACTTCACCAGAAAACAAGTCGAGCAGATCGGGATTGTCATTCGTAATCCGGCCCGGCTGGCGGAAGGCCGTTATGCGTTCAGCGAACAGCAGACCGACGAGATTCTCAACCTGCGCTTGTACCAGCTCACCGGACTCGAGCGGGAGAAGATCGAGACGGAGTACAAGAACATAATCGAATCCATCAAGGACCTTCGCGATATTCTGGCGAAAGAGCAGCGCGTGTTGACCATCATAAAAAAGGAGTTGCGCGAAATTCGCGACAAATACGGTTCGCCGCGCCTGACCGAAATCGTTCCTGAGGAAGGCGAGATCAACATGGAGGACCTGATCGCGAACGAGGGCTGCATCATCAGCATCACGCATGGCGGTTTTATCAAGCGGACCGCCGTCAGCGCATTTCGTGCCCAACGCCGTGGCGGCAAAGGCGTGATCGGCATGGGGACGCGCGAAGGCGCCACTGAGCAGGAAGAAGGCGACTTCGTCGAGCACCTGTTCACGGCTACCACGCACGATTATTTGATGTTCTTCACCGCGAGGGGACGCGCTTACGTGGAAAAGGTTTACGAGATCCCCGAGATGGGACGCGCAGCAAAGGGTCGCTCCATCGTGAATATTCTCGAGCTCAAGCCCGATGAAAAAATCGCGGCCACGATCCGCGTCCAATCCAAAAAATCCGGCACGGGCCCGAACGCTGTCGATCAAACGTGGGATGAAAATCTGCACATCGTTTTCGCGACGGAGTCAGGAATCGTCAAAAAATCCAATTTATCTGATTATGCGAACGTCCGGCGCGGCGGCATCATCGCGATTCAAATCGAAGAAGGCGACCGTTTGATCGACGCGAAACTAACCAACGGCAACAACGAGATCGTCCTCATCACGAAAGACGGGATGAGCTTGCGCTTCCATGAAGAGCAACTGCGCGATCAGGGCCGTAACACCGTCGGCGTCTGGGGAATTCGTCCCCAGAAGGGCGACCATGTCGTGGCTATCGCGATCGTCGATCCAAACTCCATGCTGCTCGTGGCCGGGGAAAATGGAATCGGCAAACGCACGTCGTTCGATGATTACCGGCGGCAATCGCGCGGCGGCAAAGGCATTATCACCATGAAGACCGGAGAAAAAACCGGCGAGGTCGTCGGCGCGCTCACCGTACGCGAAACAGACGAGATCATGTTAATCACGAACAAAGGCCAGATGGTGCGCACCCGCGTGAAAGAGATCCGCGAGACCGGCCGCAACACCATGGGTGTAAAATTGATGGATCTGCGCAACGGCGAGAAACTACAGGCTATCGCGCCCGTAGTGAGTGACGTGGACGAAGAAGCGCAAAGCACGGAAACATTGACCGATAAATCGTAAATGCCATTCCGCGTCGGCCGCCTGGGAGCTGCGTTAAATCGATCGTTTTGCGCTTGAAAAATGAAAAGGAAGAGCTTTTGGCGAATCCTCCTTCTCGGATCAGCACCTTCCCGCCTCAGTAACCGGTCCTCGTATGCGTTGTTGTAGTCTGGATAGGCGGCGGCGGCGCAGTCACAGTGGTTTGACGCGTTGTAGTTGTGGTCGTCTCAGGTTCGCTTGAACAAGATACCAGCATTAACCCGACCAACGAAAGCGCAGAAATGAGAATAATCGATTTTTTCATAGTGTGAATTGCCTCTTTTAAGAGCAATTCGTCACAAGTTGCTCTGAAAGATGTATTAGAACGAAGAAATTCTTTTAAATTTCGATCTTGGCACGTTGCCGCTTTAACTGGCCCCGCTTCCGTTTTGCTTCCAGAATCCTGGCCTTGAGCGCAGGTGGCCGCGGTGATTTCCTTCGGCGCGCCTTTTCGCGCTTCGCGATTTCCGCGGCGCGGCGTTCTTGTTGCTCACCCTCGATCGCGTCCAGCAAACGTTCGCGCGCGAGCTTGCGGTTCATTGCTTGCGAACGCGAATCCTGCACGGTGACACTGATGCCGCTCGGGCGATGACGCAGCGTCACAGCAGTGGATACTTTGTTCACGTGCTGTCCGCCGGGCCCGCGCGAGCGCGCGAACGTTTCCTCCAGATCGGCTTCACGAATGTCCAGGCGCCGCACTCGCTCGCTTACTGCGTCTTCCGGCATTGCAGCATCACTCCATTACTCCATCACTTTACCTTCCGAAACATTCTCGCGACCATGGCGTAGAACGCGCGCCATCCAGACCAATTCATTTAGAAATTTATCCACACGCCCGAGATAGCTTTGATCGATCAAATTGCCTTGCTCATCGAAAAGTGTC
>QHMS01000153.1 GCA_003217895.1 Verrucomicrobiota bacterium | reverse complement strand
TTTGGGCCATGGTAAACTGCGTACATCGACGCAATGACGGCGAGAAGAACCTGCGCCGTGCAGATGTTGCTGGTCGCTTTGTCGCGCCGAATATGCTGCTCCCGTGTTTGCAGCGCCAGGCGATAGGCAGGTCGGCCTTCAGCATCGTGCGAGACGCCCACGAGCCGCCCGGGCATGTGACGTTTGTACTGGTCGCGCGTGGCGAAGTATGCCGCGTGGGGTCCGCCAAAGCCAAGCGGCACACCAAAACGCTGCGTGTTCCCAACCGCAACATCTGCGCCGAATTCCCCCGGTGGCTTCAGTACTGTAAGCGCAAGAATATCCGCGGCAACGACGACGAGCGCGCCGGCATCGTGTGCTCGTTTTCCGAAATCGGCGTAATCGTAAATCGCGCCATCGGTAGCTGGATACTGGACGAGTGCACCAAAAATTGTGTTGTCGAATTTGAAACGCGAGTAATCGCCGATTTTGATCTCGATACCGAGCGGTTTCGCGCGCGTTTGGACAACAGCGATCGTTTGCGGATGACAATTATCGGCCACAAAAAACGTTTTACGGTTTGGAACGACTGCGTGACACAGCGCCATCGCCTCCGCCGCAGCTGTGGCTTCGTCCAGCAGCGACGCATTTGCGATATCAAGCGCAGTCAGATCCACGATCATCTGCTGAAAATTCAGCAGCGCCTCGAGCCGGCCTTGCGCGATTTCCGCTTGGTAAGGTGTATAGGCGGTGTACCAGCCGGGATTTTCCAGAATGTTCCGCTGGATGACCGGCGGCGTAATGCAATCGTAATAGCCGGCGCCTACGAATGAGCGAGCAATCCTGTTTTTCTTGGAGATCGCGAATAGCTCGGCGAGGGCTTCGGTTTCCGATTTCGCTTTCGGCAGGTTCAGTTCCCGATCGAGGCGAATATTCTTCGGAACGGTCGCGTCGATCAGAGTATCGAGGCTTTCAAAATCCACTTCGCGCAGCATTGCGCGAACTTCGTCTTCGTTCGGGCCGATATGGCGGCGCGCGAAGTCCGATCCGGACTGGCAACTATCAATTTTTCGCTCGCGCGCGTGCATGCGACAGACTACGGAGCGCGAGAAGCGCTTCAACCCCCGAGCGCTGCTTGCGCGGCCGCTAAACGTGCGATCGGAATCCGAAAAGGGCTGCAACTGACATAATTCAAACCGAGGCGGTGACAGAATTTCACGCTGGTTGGCTCACCGCCGTGTTCGCCGCAAATGCCCAGCTTGATGTCGGGGCGCGTCTTGCGTCCAAGATCGCGGGTAATTTCCATCAAGCGGCCGACACCTTTCTGATCGATTGATGCGAACGGATTCGTATCCACGATGTCGAGCTCGGCGTAGGCGGGAAGAAAACTTCCGGAATCGTCCCGGCTCATTCCGAGCGTGGTTTGCGTGAGATCGTTCGTGCCGAAACTGAAGAACTCGGCGTCCCGCGCGATCTGATCGGCCACGAGCGCCGCGCGCGGAATTTCAATCATTGTGCCCACCAAATATTTGAATTTCGTTCCTCTTTCTTTTGCAACTTCACCTGCGACGCGGCGGACGATATCGATTTGCAGCTTCAGTTCGCGGGGGAATCCCACCAGCGGGATCATGATTTCCGGGTGAACTTTGATTCCTTTCGCCTGAACTTCCGCCGCTGCTTCAAAGATTGCGCGCGCCTGCATTTCAGAAATTTCCGGAAACGTGATCCCGAGGCGACAACCGCGATGGCCGAGCATGGGATTGAACTCGTGCAGCTCCTGAACGCGCCGCTTAATTTGTTCGACAGGGACCCCGAGTTTCTTCGCCAATTCACTTTGTTGCGCGTCGTCGTGTGGCAAAAATTCATGGAGCGGCGGATCGAGAAAACGGATCGTCGCGGGCAGACCTTTTAGGGCCGTGAAGATGCCAATGAAATCGCCACGTTGATAGGGAAGCAGTTTTGCCAGCGCTCGCGCCCGCTCATCTTTTGTTCCAGCAAGAATCATCTCGCGCATGGCGTCAATCCGGTCGCCTTCGAAAAACATATGCTCCGTGCGGGTAAGCCCGATGCCTTCTGCGCCGAACGCGACTGCGTTTGTTACCTGCTCGGGTGTGTCGGCGTTTGCGCGCACGCCAAGGGTGCGAAATTCATCCGCCCACTTCATCAATTTTGCGTACTCCTGGTATGTGACACTTTTCTTCGGATCGAGCGATCGGTCCACGAGCACCTGCACAATCTCCGACGGCGCGGTAGCGACTTCGCCGGCGAACACTTCGCCCGCGGTTCCGTCGATGGAGATATAATCGCCGCGGTTTAACGTCGTGCCGTTCGCGCTGAGCGTGCGCTTTTGGTAATCGATTTGGATCCCCGTCGCGCCGCACACGCACACTTTCCCCATTTGCCGCGCCACTAGCGCCGCATGCGAAGAGACGCCGCCGCGCGCGGTGAGAATCCCTTCGGCCGCAATCATGCCGCGCAAGTCTTCCGGGGAAGTTTCAATCCGGGCGAGAACAACTTTCTCGCCTCTTTCCGCGCGTGCCACAGCTTCCTCCGCGCTGAAAACAACATGGCCGCACGCCGCGCCAGGTCCGGCTGGCAAACCGCTGCCGATTTTCTTCGCCGCGCGCACCGATTGCCGATCAAAAATCGGCGCCAGAAGATGAGCGAGCGAATCTGCCGGGACACGCCGTACGGCGTCTTTCTTGGTGATCAATTTTTCATCGACCATGTCAACCGCAATGCGAACGGCCGCGTGGCCGGTGCGCTTGCCGTTGCGAGTTTGCAAAATGTAGAGGTGGTTTTCCTCCACGGTGAACTCAAGGTCCTGCATGTCCTTGAAGTGCTTCTCAAGAATCGCTCGGACTTTCATCAGCTCCTTGTGCGCGGCTGGCATTTCCTTTGCCAGATCGGCAATGGGATGCGGTGTGCGGACGCCGGCGACGACGTCTTCGCCCTGGGCGTTGATCAAATATTCGCCGTAGAAAATTTGTGCGCCGGTCGCCGGATCGCGCGTAAATGCAACGCCCGTCGCGCTCGTCT
This sequence comes from Verrucomicrobiota bacterium, assembly GCA_003217895.1. Taxonomy (GTDB): domain Bacteria; phylum Verrucomicrobiota; class Verrucomicrobiia; order Chthoniobacterales; family UBA10450; genus Udaeobacter. The sequence continues at coordinate 3,689 of QHMS01000153.1, read as the reverse complement.
CGCCCATGTTGCCGAACACCATCGTCTGAACGTTCACGGCCGTTCCCCAATCGTGCGGGATTCCATATTTTCGCCGGTAAACGATAGCGCGATCATTCATCCACGAGCCGAAAACCGCGCCGATTGCGCCCGAGAGCTGTTCGTTCGGATCTTGCGGGAAAGATTTTCCGGCGCGCTCCTTGATCAAAGCCTTGAACCGCTGCACGAGCTCCTTCAGATCGGCGACGGTTAAGCGCACGTCGGGAAAATCGTGCTTGCCGTAGCGTTCGTCTTTCAGGCGCTCGATCACAGTCTCGAATGGTTCATGATCTTCGCCTGGCCGTTTCTGAACGCCCATAACCACGTCGCCATACATCTGGAGAAACCGCCGATACGAATCCCAGGCGAACCGCGCGTTGTTTGTTTTCTTGGCAACGATCTCCGCAACCTCATCGTTCATCCCGAGGTTCAGGATGGTGTCCATCATGCCTGGCATCGAATCGCGCGCACCCGAACGCACCGAGACGAGCAACGGCCGCTCTTTGTCGCCGAATTTTTTTCCCACTGATTTTTCAAGTTTCGCCAGCGCCGCTGCGACTTTGGCTTCCAATTGCGGCGGGTAAGAGCGGTTGTGATCGTAAAAGTACGTGCAAACCTCGGTGTCGATGGTGAACCCCGGCGGCACAGGCAAACCGATGCGCGTCATTTCGTGGAGGTTCGCGCCCTTGCCGCCCAGCAGCGGTTTCATCGTGCCGGCGCCGTCCGCGTGACCGTCACCGAAATAGTAAACGTAGCGGGGTGTTTCCTTTTTCTTTTTGCGAACTGCCGTGCGACTACGCGGCTTCGATTGTGTTCTGGTGCGCTGAATCTTTTTTCGTGTGCTGGATTTTCTTTGTGTGGCCATGATTGAGAAGCCCGAAACAGCGTAAATCGGGCGAAGCGCCAAACTAAATTCGGGTCTCGCGGTGTCAATGATGCTGACCGAAGAATGGAAAAGCAATCCTCTGTGGTGGCAGGCGTGCCGCCTGCGGAGAATAATGGTATTGCAGCCGACACGGCTGCCTCTACAGAAAGCGAATCACCAGCGTGGCGGCAGGATCGACGCGCTGCGCCGACTCCCGAAAGCTTTCGGGACAGCGCGGCGTCCCTGGTCCGCGCCGTAGTTAAGCTGGCGCGCCGTCGCCGTTCATAAGAACTTCAGCAATCGTCGCCGTAAAGTCATCAACGCCGGTACTGGGCACGATGATGCTGTTGCGGCGTCCGTGAGCTTCCTCAGTGATGCGCAAGAATCTCCCGCGGTCGTTCTCCCGGAGCTCCACGTAGAAATGCTTGCGCTCGATTTGCAGTTCTCTCGCCTCGATAATGTTATCCATTTTTACCTGAGGCCGCCCACCTTACCGCAGTCGATTTGGGCAATGGAAGCAAAATCTGTGGCTTTTTCACGATTTTCCGAGCAAGGGGACTAGCCACTTTTCGCAAGGGTTCTTATCGACAAAAGAGCCGCCAACGAGGCACGGCTTGGGCAGCCGTCCACTTCAACATGACGGCTGGGAAGCCGTCACTCCTTGTTGCGGCGCTGGCTGCTCAATTTACAATCTCCTGCGCCCAGCTACTTGAATCCGATCGGAATCGAACAGTACTGCATCGTTCTTAACAAGTAGCTGGGCTCGAACATGCCGCGATCAATCGACCCAAGGTCCTACGAATCGCCCGAAGGCGAACGCCCGGTGATTACGCCGCCCATCGATTTGAAGCGCCGGTCGCATGATCCTTACGCGGCTTTCCGTTTCGGCGGCTTCACCCTGTTCACGGCTGGTAATCTACTCTCGATCACGGGGCGTTTGATGCTGGCCGTGGCCGTGGAATGGGAGATTTATGCGCGCACTCATTCGGCTACTGCGCTTGGTTTGGTTGGATTGGTCATTGCTGTCCCAGTGGTCGCGTTGTCGCTGCCCGCCGGACATCTGGCGGATCGAGTCAGTCGAAAACACATCATCCTTGTCTCGCAGATCTTTAGCGCAATTACGTCCCTGGCGCTCGCTCTCGTTTCTTGGAAACATCTCGCGATTCCTCAGATCGCGCCTCTACGGGCAGGCAATCACGCGCTGGCTGCTGTCGCCGCGGTTTTCGAGCGCCATCACCCTATCTTTCATTTCCATGACGCGTCAGTCCCGTTGATTTATCTGCTTCTGTTCATCGGAGCGGTCGCCCGCACATTTAATTGGGCGGCGCGTAGTTCATTTTTTCCAACGCTGATTTCGCGCGATGCGTTCGCCAATGCAGTCACTTGGAACAACAGCGTTTTTCAGATTGGATCAGTAGCGGGACCGGCCGTGAGCGGATTGCTCGTGGCATTCGTCGGGTTTCCGTTTGTCTATCTGCTCGATGCGCTCTGCGCGTTTTTCTTTTTTCTCCTGGTTGTTCTAATCCGCCGCAGCACCCAAAAGCGGGAGCAGACCGACGAGAGCACTTGGAAAAGTCTCATCGCCGGAGTCCGGTTCGTGTTTCGCAGAAAGGTGATCCTGGCGACGATCACCCTGGATCTATTTGCGGTGTTACTCGGCGGCGCCACCGCACTAATGCCGATCTTCGCCGATCAAATCCTGCACGTTGGACCTGTTGGTCTCGGATGGATGCGAGCCGCTCCGGCGATCGGCGCTTTCGCTATGGCGCTGGTCGTGGCGCATTTTCCGCCGATGAGGCGGGCGGGAAAGACTTTGCTGTGGTGCGTCACGGGCTTCGGAATCGCGACCATTCTGTTCGGCTTGTCCAAAGTGTTTTGGTTATCGCTCGGCGTCTTATTTTTTGTCGGCGCGTTCGACAGCGTGAGCGTGATCATCCGGGGGTCGATCGTTCAACTGATCACGCCGGATGAAATGCGCGGGCGCGTTTCATCTGTGAACAATATTTTCATTGGCACATCGAATGAATTCGGCGCGCTGGAATCCGGGTTGACCGCAGCGCTGTTTGGTCCGGTCGTTTCCGTTGTCGCGGGCGGCATCGGAACGATCCTGGTGGTCTTGGGCGTTGCGTGGCGTTGGCCCGAAACACGTCGGATTGGAGCGCTGGACAGGACTCTACGTTAGACGCTCTAACCGTTAGTGAGACAGCCGCTTTGACTCGGAGGGACGATCCTGATTAGGAATTAAATGATGAAAGAGATTATGCGCTTCTGTCTAGCATCAGCGGCTATCTTTCTAGCGGTGAATTTGAGCGTGGGAAGCGTAGCAGCGGCCGATGCCTCGACACCGCAGCAGGTGTTCGACGGGATGCGAGGTAGTTTCAAGGCCGACAAGGCAAAAGGCGTGCACGCACGATATCAGTGGGAACTGAGCGGGCCGCAGGGTGGCGAATGGTGGATCGACGTGAACGATGGCACCTATAAGATGGGCAAAGGAAAGATTGATAATCCCACGGTCACGTTTATCACCAGCGACAAGGATTGGGTCGCCATGTCGAACGGGAAACTAAAGGGCACGTGGGCTTATATGACTGGGCGATTAAAAGTCCGCGGCCCGCAATCGGTCGCGAGGAAACTAGACGAGATATTTCCCTAGAATTTCGCTACGACCTCGAACTTGATGAAAGGTGCAGGCCTCGTTCTGGCGCTCGCTTCGGCCCGGAAGAAATCGAAGTCGCGCCGGACCGTGACGCCGCCGCCGAGCGTGATCTCAAACGGCTTCAGGCCAGAATAGGCCACTTGTACCCCA
>QHMS01000109.1 GCA_003217895.1 Verrucomicrobiota bacterium | reverse complement strand
ACGAGACGCTTAGGAATCTGTGCTGGGCATCGACGGGAAGATCTTCCAGAATAAAGTCCGCACGCCGGTAAGGATAGCCTCCCTCGGTGGCCACTTCTTCCATTGACATGCCGTCCTCGCGCACGCAAAACAGCGCTTCCCTGGCGGCATCGATCGATTCCACCTCGATCACTTCGGTTTCGAATTTCGTCAGGGGCAGCCGCAAAGCCAGCAATTCGCGTTGACGCGCTTCAGGGACAAGCAGTGTGGCGCAATGTTTAGCGTATGCGGCCTCGATCGCGAGCATCTCGTCTAACCATTTCGAATCGCGTTGCAGTTGCTCCAGCCAATCTGGCAGTTGCTCCGACGTAATCGCGATCCGATGGAGAAATTTTCGCTTTTCAGCCTCAATCATATCCTGCGGAAGCTCCTTTCCGGCACAGCGTGCTGCCAGCCGCACGATCAAATCATTGGTCATTCGGTCCAATTCTCCGGATAAAATTAATTCCGCAAGGAAGGACTGGCGTAGCTCGACATCCGCAGAAGAATATTCGATTTCGTCTGGAACAATCTCTTCGTGAAGCGTGCTGGCGTAGTATTCGCGGGTAAGATAGTCGGCGAAGTCATCAAGCGTGAGCCCTCGATTTGCCAGCCAGGCTTCCGTTTCCTCGGCGGTAATCAAATCGTATTCGTAACGAAAAGCTTCCGCTGCACTCGAAATCGCAGACTCGTCTGGCTCCAACTCTAGCTCATCCGCACGGCTTTCCGCTGCGACTTGGTGGAGAAATTCCTTCCACTTTACGTCTAACTCGCCTCTGAAAATCGCCGCATCGATTGCATCGCGCGCGGTATATTCGTGTTCTCCGCATGTACAGATTGCCAAGTCAAGGCCTGAGGTGGACTCCGTTCGCTCCATTAGAGCCCAAATTTCTACAGCATTTCGAAAAGAAAGTCGAGGCTTATCATTTGATTCTCAAGAGGCTGTAATTTGACCTGCATGAGGTGCAAACGCACGGTTCGTTCATCCCATGGCAAACGCTTCTCTTAAGACTCTGTTCGCGAAATCGATTGACTATGCGGGAATGTTCCCGCCTTGCAGCCTTGCGCTCGAGCCAGCTTTTCAGAACCACGCGCAATATGTGCGGTCATCCGAAGCGTGGATGCTCAATGCATTCGTTCTTTCCATTGAACAATTTGATGCGGCAAAGCAACTACTTTCGCTGTTCGATCCTGCGCATCCACTTCGCGTCGCTGCCCTAGGTCCCAAAACTGCGAATGCTGATGCCTTTCTCGAAGCGCTTGAAGACACGGATGTGGCCATTCGTTCTCTGTCGAGCAATGTGGATCTCGTCTCGATTAGTCAACTGGAGATGTTCTTACCGCAGGATGTAGATGTTGGATTACTCAAAGAGGCCAGATCGATCGTCGGTAATTTGCCAGTTTTTTGGGAAGCCCCTCCGGAGAGAGCGGAGCAAATCATTGCGTTACTCGCCGAACACAATTCCAACGAGGAGTCGGCAGCGTTTGGTTACAAGTTGCGCACGGGCGGAGTGACAGCGGATGCGTTTCCAACCTCATCGCAAATCGCCGCCGCGCTCGTAACGCCGGCCACGCACCAACTGCCGATCAAGTTTACGGCAGGGCTGCATCATCCCATCCGGCAGTTTCGCGATGAAGTGAAAACAAAGATGCACGGATTTCTCAATGTGCTTGGCGCAGCCACGCTCGCCGCAGAGCATCGATGGGATGCACGCCAAGCTGCGATCATGCTGGAAGATGAAAGCGTAGATTCGTTTTCTTTTGAGAAAGATTTTTTTTCGTGGCGCGGATGGACGATCGACATCGAACGGCTCCGTTATCGCCGGAGGTTCGTCGCCTCGTTCGGCAGTTGCAGCTTTGATGAACCACGTGAGGATTTGCGCGCTCTGAGACTTCTTTGAATCACCACGAAGGACACGAAGATCAGGAAGCTTTTGAAAATGGAAAATTCAAATAACTCTTCGTGTCCTCTGTGATCTTCATGGTTAAATCATAGGCATGGCTCTTCGTTCTTTCGTCGAGGTTTCACCTGACTCCTATTTTCCGATTCAAAATCTGCCCTTTGGCATCTTCCAACCGAAGCAGGGTAAGCCGCGCGTAGGGGTGGCCATCGGCGATTTGATTACGGATCTTTCTGTGCTGGAAGAGCTCGGTCATTTTCGCTCGCCAGAATTCCGCGACCAAAAGGTTTTTTTGGAAGATTCACTAAACACGTTTCTCGCACTTGGTCGTCCGGCTTGGCGAAAGACGCGCGAGGTCCTGCAACATCTTCTCTCGGCGGAGACGCCCACATTGCGAGATAACGCTCGGTTGCGGGGAAAAGTTTTCTACGCGCAAAAAGACGCGGCGATGAAATTGCCGGCGCGCATCGGCAATTACACCGATTTCTACTCGTCCTACCATCATGCGCACAATGTTGGCACGATGTTGCGCGGACCGGAGAACGCTCTGATGCCAAATTGGAAATGGTTACCGGTGGCATATCACGGGCGCGCCAGTTCCGTGGTCGTCAGCGGAACTGATGTGCGTCGGCCGAGCGGGCAGACCAAGGCGCCGGATGCAGCCGCCCCCACATTCGGTCCAACGAAAAGCCTCGATTACGAATTGGAAATGGCGTTTCTGATCGGGCCCGGCAATTCGTTAGGTCAACCGGTGCCGATCAATCGCGCAACTGATCACATCTTTGGTCTCGTTCTGATGAACGATTGGAGCGCGCGCGACATCCAGGCATGGGAATATCAACCGCTTGGTCCCTTTCTGTCGAAAAATTTTTGTACCAGTATTTCGCCTTGGGTTGTGACGCTCGAAGCGCTTGAGCCATTCAGAAAACCGCGGCCTCAGCAGGATCCCGAGCCGCTCCCGTACTTGCGCGCGAAAAACGATTTCACATTCGACATTTACCTCGAAGCGGGCTTGCAAACCTCATCGATGGGCACGCCGCAGGTTATTACGCGGACGAATTTCCAAAATCTCTACTGGAGCATCGCCCAACAACTCGCTCATCACACGATCACCGGCTGCAATTTGGAGCCAGGGGATTTACTGGCCAGTGGGACCATCAGCGGAGAAACCGAAGAATCGCGGGGCTGCATGTTAGAACTAACCTGGCGCGGCGCCAACGCGCTCACGCTGGCAAATGGCGAAACGCGCAAATGGCTCGAAGACGGCGATACGCTTACCATCACCGGCTGGTGCCAAGGCGACGACTATCGCGTCGGCTTCGGCGAAGTGAGCGGCTGCATTCTGCCTGCAGGCTGATGCTCAGCGTGGAAAAATACTGTAGGGCAGACGCTTCCCTGCCAGGGCACGTGATTTGCCATAATCATCGGCAAGCGAGGCGCTTGCCCTACAACGGCTCCTAGGCGGCGACAATGTATCAACCCCCGAATGTTTTCGGGGCTCAATAGCGCACGCTAACCAGAACCAATCCTTCGGCAGGAGCGGCAAGACGCGGTGGAGTCGCGCGATCGGAGTCCAACCGCGCGATCAGATCTTCGATACGCGTTTTGCCGAGTGCGCATTTGACCAGCGAACCGACAATTAATCGGACCATCTTGTAGAGAAAACCGTCGCCATCGAATTCGATTGTCACGCAAGAACCATTTTGCCGCACGCGCACAGAGTTGATCGTGCGGACGGTGCTCTCCTCGGGTTTCCCGCGATTGGCGGCGAACGCGGCGAAATCATGCGTGCCGACGAAATGTCTTGCTGCTTTCTGCAAGATTTTCAAATCGAGCGGGTGAGGGATGTGCCAGGCGCGACGGTAGTCGAACGGAGGTAAAACAGGCGCCGACCAGATTCTGTAGCGATAAATTTTTCCTTTTGCTGAAAGGCGCGCGTGAAAATCGGTCGACACATATCGGCAGCGGAGCACACGTATCATGGGAGGCAGCAACGCGTTGAGTGCTTCCATCCAACGTTCAGGTGCTAAAGCTTTGTTAACATCAGCATGTGCGCATTGCGCGAGGGCATGGACGCCTGCATCCGTTCGCCCCGCTCCGTGCACGCGCACAGGCTTTCCAACGACGCGCTCAAACGCGCGTTCCAGATGATCCTGAATAGTGTTGCCGTGAGATTGGCTCTGCCAGCCGGCGAATGGCGCGCCGTCGTAAGCCACGATTAATTTGAGCCGTTGCGCCATGGCGATCTTTCTGTGATCGGTGATCAGTGACCGGTGATCTGTAGGTGCCACTGCATTTGCAGATCACAGATTACAGATTACTGATCACTTTTGAACGCCGCCTTCGCTGCGCGGCTGTCCAGGTAGCTCTGCAAAATCATTTGAGCAGCCACTTGATCGATATAACCGCGGGTCTGCCGCGTTTTCTTGCCTGCGTCCCGCAATGCCCGATGCGCTGCAGCAGTCGTCAAGCGTTCGTCCCAAGTGACAACCGGGCAGGGTAAAATCGCGCGTAACTTTTCAACAAACTCGAGGACTTCAGTCGCGGCCACGCCAATCTGTCCATTCATCCGCCGGGGAATGCCGGTGACGACATGATCAATTTTTTTATCGCGGACGATTTCCGTCACGCGCGAAAGTGCCTGCTCATTCGCTGGAATCGTCTCGAGCGGGTGCGCCAGCAGTTGTAACTCATCCGAGATGGCCGCGCCAATGCGCGCCCTCCCAAAATCAAGCGCCAAAATTCGATTCATCGCGCTACCTGTCTTGCCTCTCCCTTTGTCGAAGGGGAGAGGACAAAGGTGAGGGGTTGGCGACGACACGCTGCTTTGTTCCGCATAACCCTCACCTCCCCCTCTCCCTTTTCGAAGAGAGAGGCGCCCGCATCTCCGCAGCACATTCCATCCGCTCGGCTATTCGATCTGACAATTCACAAACACATCCATGCATCGCACGTCACATCATTGCAGTCCCGGCGGAATTTTGCCGATGAGGTCCTTGATTCTTTCGGCTTCGTGCCGGTGACAGATCAACAGGGCATCTGATGTTCGCACGACGATGAGATCATGGACTCCGAGCAGCGCCACGGTTGTGCCGCCTTCCTCGAAGACGATGTTATTGCTGGAATCGACCGCGGTGATGCTGCGGTTCGCGGCGTTACCCTGTTTGTCTTTTTTAAAGTAATTCGCCACTGCTCGCCAACTTCCGATGTCGTCCCAGTCGAAGTTGGCTTCCACCACAAAAACGCGATCCGCCTTTTCCATAATCGCGTAATCGAATGAGATGCGTGGCAGTTTGCTGAAGCGCTCACGCAAAGCTATCTCGAAGTTTTCCGGCGCGCGAAGTTGAGAAATGAAATCCGCCAACTCGGGCGCGTGACGGTTGAATTCGCGGAGCACTGTGGGGACCGACCAGACGAACATACCAGCGTTCCATCGAAAATTTCCCTTTCGCAAAAACGATTCGGCCAAATCAAGATTCGGTTTTTCGCGAAAGCGCAGTACGCGATGGATTGAATCGTTGTCGGGGCGCTTGCGTAAGTGGACCGGCTTTCCTTGCTCAATGTAACCAAATCCAGGACATGCCCAGCTTGGCTTGATACCGATAGTTACGAGTCCGTTTGTCTCCTCGGCTGCCTCCGCGGCCAGGGCTAGCGTTTTCTGAAAAGCTGTCCGGTTCGTAATTACATGATCAGCGGGAAGAACGGCCATGATGGCTGCGTGGTCGCGGGACGCCACCCAACCCGTGCCTAGCGCAACAGCAGCGGCCGTGTCGCGTTTGGCAGGCTCGGCTACGATGTTCTCCTTCGGAAAATCCGCGAGCAATTTGCGGACTGCATTTTCCTGTTCGGTGTTCGTCAGGATCAGAATCCGCTCGGGCGGGACAAAGCCTTCGAGGCGCGCCAAGGTTTCTTCGAGTAAAGTTTTGTCGGCAATGAGGCGCAGAAGTTGTTTGGGACGCGCTGTCCTGCTTAAGGGCCAAAACCGTTCACCGCTTCCGCCGGCGAGAATGAGCGCGTAAATCGAATCAGGCGTCACGATCTGGAACATTTGGCCACGGATTCACACAGATAAAACACGGATCACAAAAAAGTCTTGGCCACGGGTGTCTGTAAAAATCCGTGTTCATTTGTGGCTAAGGAAATTTCCGTTTCGTTTTTCGAACGAGCCGTGTAATGATAGGCGATGTCTTTCCCCATATCCATTTCAAAAACTTCCGAACAACTTCCAGTTGACCCGCTCCTGGTGGTCACACGGACCGCTATTGGTCTTGGCTTGGGAATTTTGATAGCTGACAAGATCAAGCCGCCGCTGCGGCAGGCTGCGGCGATTGCGCTCGTTGCAATCGGCGCGTTGGCCGCAGCGCCATGGCTGGTGAAAATCACGCTTGGACAGATAAATCGGCCGGAGTCCGAATGGGGCAGCCGCGCCCGTCTGCGGTCCATTCGCGGGGATGCCGGCTACAGTTCCGATAACGATATCTACTGATTCAGCTTGTAGAGGCGTTCGCCGCGGCGAACGCCTGTCCAGTCCGGTGCTCGCCGCGGCGAGCACCGCTACACGCGCCTGCAAGTTTGCTTCTCGCGCGACAGCTACAACAACGCTTCGGCAACGGAATCTGCCACCGCTTTGCCTTTTCGGGTCAGAACGAAATTGTCTTTCGATTTCTGAAGCAGCCCCAGCGCAATAAAGTCGTTTGTTTGTTGCGCGAAATGTCTCAAATCCGAAGCGCAAACTCCGTCGCGTGTGCGCAGCGATAGCGCGATTCGCTCCGTGCGTTTCATTTCACGCGTCAGATTTTCGCTCGACGCCCTCGGTGTTTTGCCGGAAAGAGCGCGCTCGATATAGGTGCGGTAATCGCAGACACTCTGCCAGCGCTGCATGCCGATAGTCGAAACCGCGCTGGGGCCGATGCCCAGATAATCTTTGCCGAGCCAGTAGGCGCGGTTATGCACTGACGAAAAACCGGAACGCGCATAGTTTGAGATTTCGTAATGTTCGTATCCGGCATCTTCGAGCATCGACATCGCCATCTCGAAAAAATCGGCGTCCATATCTGCGTCCTGGCGAAATTCGCCGCGCGCGTGGCGCAGGAAAAATTCCGTGTCCTCCTCGTAGGTCAGGCAATAGGCGGAGATATGCTCGGGCTGGAGAGCGATGGTTTTCTCCAGTGTCAATCGCCACTGCTTAATCGTCTGGCCTGGCAAGCTGAACATCAGATCGATGTTGATGTTCGAGAAGCCGGCTGCGCGTAGAAGGTGAAATGATTGCTCGGCCTGCTGCGCGCTGTGTTCCCGGCCGAGTAGCTTCAGCAGTTCGTCGTCCCACGATTGTACGCCTAGACTTATCCGGTTGACTCCGAATTTTTTGAGGACTGCGGCTTTGCGCGCAGAAACGCTTCCCGGATTTGCTTCCATCGTCCACTCCTCAACAGATGAGAGATCGATCCGTCGGCGAAAGCCTTCGAGCAGAAATTCCAATTGCGCAGTCATCAGCGCTGTGGGCGTGCCGCCGCCGAAATAGATCGTCGAGGGCGAAATCGCAAAATGTGCGCGCTGCAAGTCGAGATCGCGCAATACGGCTTCGCAAAATCGCCAAGTCTGCGAGCGATCGAGCAAATCTTTGTAAAAAGCGCAATACGGACAGATCCGTGCGCAGAAAGGAATGTGAACGTAGATGTGACGAATCATATCGTTTTTTCAAGCGTCATTCCGAGCGGAGCGAGGACGCTCTCATAGGGTGTTGGATCACGCTTCTCATCTAGCCAGTCCAAAGCTTCGTGGGCAAGGTCCTTCTCCCGAGACTGCGGGATCAGGATGACCGTTAGCAGAGCGCAGTTGTGATTCGGGCGGTCACCCATAAAATCCGTTTGCCACTGTGAAGCGATCTGTAGCTCTCCTTCTATTTTATGCCTTTAACTGCTCCGTGCAGGCGCAAACGCCCCAACCCTCGGCGACACCTTCAATCGTGTATGTGGTGCATAATCCTGTCTCGATCAAAGATTACAAGACGAACCCGCGCGTTGTGCGTGAGATGGTGAATCGGCTCGTTCTCGCCGCAACCGGCCAGTCTGACGTGGCGAAGGCGTGGGCGTCGCTCGTGTCTCCCAACGACCGGATTGGAATTAAGATCTCCGCGGCAGGGGGCGAACTTTTCACCACGCATCATGATGTGGTGAACGCGATCGTGGACGGCCTGGTGGCAGCAGGCCATCCTCGCAACAGCATCATTGTTTGGGACCGCTCTCTCGGTGGAATCAAGGACGCCGGTTATCGCGGGGGCAGTGATGGTTACCAGCTGCAAGCAGTCATGCCGCATGACGGGTACGACCCGAAGGCAGTCTTTACCGCGCCTTTTGTGGGGCAACTGATTTGGGGCGATCTGGATTACCTCGGCGACGCACGGAAAATGCTCTCTGACATTGAGAACACCAGCAATGTCAGTCATTTTTCGAAAATCCTTTCGAGCGACGTTACCAAGATCATCAACGTCCCAGTGATGAGTATCAGTGAAACGAACGGAATCGCCGGTTGCATTTATAACATGACCATTCCGAACATCGATAACTGGCGTCGTTTTGCGCAGGGCTCGCGGTTTGGCGAAGATAGCCTTTCAGAAATTTATGCGAGCCCGCTGATCGCAAAGAAGGTCGTCTTTAATGTAATGGACGGCCTCATTGCGCAATATGCGGGCGGGCCGCAGTCACAGCCGAACTATGCCACGCATCACGCTTCGCTGTATGCGAGCAGGGATCCTGTCGCTCTGGACGCCGTCGCGTTAAAGCGTTTGGAGCAATGGCGCGTACAGGCGAGCCTACCCAAGATCGGCCGCCTCGCAGCCTACATCGACTTCGCCAGCCAGCTCGGGCTCGGCAACTCAGCGCCGAACCGAATCGAGGTCCGAAATATTGGGAAATGATTTTCCCTGATACTAGAAGCGCTAACGTTTACATTCCGTGAGCACGCGACCGCATTTTGAGACAACAATTCTACGCTCGGTGTCGCGCTCATTTTATCTTTCGATTCGATTTTTGCCGGCGCAATTAAGCGAGCGGATTGCACTGGCGTATCTCCTTGCGCGGACGACAGACACAGTTGCCGACACGTCGAAAATCTCCAACAGCGTGCGAATCGAAACTCTCAAGATGCTCTCGGACGGGATTCAGGGAAAAGCTTCGCGCGAAGTTGTTGTCGATCTGACCGCCTCATTTGTTCCGCTACAGGAAAACCAGAGCGAGCGACAGCTGCTTGAATCGTTGCCCGATTGCCTTGCATGGCTCGAGCGAATCGAGCAGGCGGATCGCACTGACATTCGCGTGGTGCTGGAGAAAATCACGCATGGCCAGATGCTCGACCTCCAGCGCTTCGATAACCCAAAAGAAATTCGGACGTTTAGTACCGCAACCGACCTAGACGAATACACATATCTGGTTGCCGGTTGTGTCGGTGAATTCTGGACGCGGCTTTGTTTCCGGCATGTTCGGAACTTCGCGACTCTGAGTGAGAATGAGATGCTGGCCCTCGGCAAACGCTACGGAATGGCGCTTCAGTTGATCAACGTTCTGCGCGACGCCGGCGCTGATCTTCGAGCAGGCAGATGTTATTTTCCCGAATACGAATTAAGCGCGGCGCATCTGGCTGCATCGCAAATCCTTTCGGAACCGGAGCGTTTTCAGTCGATCTACCGGGCCTGGCTGGAGAAAGCAAAAGCCGGGCTCACGTGCGGGATGCAATATTCGCGCGCAATTGAAAATCGTCGTGTGCGTGCGGCCACGGTTTTGCCCGCGCTGATCGGCGCGCGCACGCTTGCGCTTCTTGACGAAACTGGAGCGGCAGCTTTGCATCGAACGGTAAAAGTCTCGCGCCGTGAAGTGCGCAAAATGATTTCATCACTGGCTGTCACTTTCGCTTCGCGCAAAGCGATTGTTGCGATGTTCGCGCGGGCTTACAGAAAATAATTTCGCTGCCTTTCGGTGATTGGTTGATCGAGTCGCTCCAGAACTTGGAGCATGTCTTCCCAGACTTTGCGCTTTTCCGAAGGGGCTTGATTGCGGAGCAAGTAAGCGGGGTGATATGTGATCATGAGCGGGATGCCGTTGTAAGCGTGCCAGCGGCCGCGCAGTTCCCGCATGGTCCCGCGCATTCCGAGGAGGCCCTCTACGGCGACTGCGCCCAGGGCAACCAAAACTTTCGGTTGGATGATCTCGATCTGCTCCACCAGATACGGCCGGCAGGTCTGCATCTCCTTCGGTGTGGGGGCGCGATTTCCAAAACTTCCCTGCGGCGTGTCCGGCCGGCACTTGAGGATGTTCGCGATATAAACATCCTCGCGCGCGAAATTCATCGCTTTGAGAATTCTCGTCAGCAATTGTCCGGCGCGCCCGACAAATGGTTCGCCTTGCTTGTCCTCATCCACACCGGGTGCTTCGCCGATGAACATTAGGTGGGCGTCAGGATTTCCTACGCCAAAAACTGTTTGCGTCCGCGAGCATGCAAGATGCGCGCATTTAGTGCACGCGCGAACGCGTTCCCGAATCGGCTCAAGCAATTTTGCTTTGTTCAGTGCCGGCTGTAGCCGTCGCTCCGTGGGCGACGCGTGCACTTCCCGCAGGGGAGCGGCTACAGGAACCGTGGCTTCTAATCGCGCGACTGCAGTTCTCGATGCGCGCGGCAAATGATCATTTGTCTGTCGAATCTTCTCCAGCGCTGCGATGACAAAATCGAGAGCTTGCTCTGGCATTTGCGGTGATCATCGAAAATTTTGCGCGTGGATGCAATTTCTTTGATGATGCAGCGATGAGCGCGCGGCTAAGCGATTACGACTACGATCTGCCACGGGAATTAATTGCGCAGCGCCCGCTCGAGCGCCGTGAAGATTCCCGGATGATGGTGCTTCGCCGCGTCGGGCAGACAATTGAACATCGCCAGTTCCGCCAACTAAAAACATTTGTACAGCCGGGCGATCTGCTGGTCTTGAACGATACGCGCGTGCTCCCAGCGCGCCGATTCTCTGACGATGGCGTGATTGAATTTTTATTTCTCGAACGCTTGAGTCCCGCGCGTTGGAAATGCCTGGTGAAGCCGGGGCGCAAGTTGCGCGTTGGTGCGACGGCAAAGATCGACACTGTGACGTTGCGGGTGGAACAAATCACGACGGAGGGCGAACGCATCGTCGCATTGGACGAAGATATCGATTTTTATGCAGGCGGCTCCATGCCTTTGCCGCCGTATATCGGGCGCCCGAGCGACGAGAATGACGCGGCTCGCTATCAGACTGTTTTTGCGCATGAGGCTGGCGCGGTTGCCGCTCCCACGGCTGGTCTTCATTTCACTCCGGAAATTCTAAGTCAGATTCCGCACACCTTCGTAACGTTGCATGTGGGCCCGGGGACATTTCTGCCGGTCCGATCGGACAACGTGGCCGAGCATCGCATGCACAGGGAGCGCTTCCGCATTTCACCCGAGGCCGCGAATAAGATCAACGCTGCGCGCCGGATCGTCGCGGTTGGAACGACCGCGATGCGCACGCTGGAATCGGCAAACCGCGCAGACGGAAAAATCTTAGCGCAAGAAGGCGCGACGGATCTTTTTATCTATGCACCTTACGATTTCCGGGTGGTCGATGTTCTGCTGACAAATTTCCACTTGCCGCGCTCGACTTTGCTGATGCTGGTCAGCGCGTTTGCAGGCCGCGAATTTCTGCAGCGCGCATACCAGGAAGCGATTGGCGAACGCTATCGCTTTTACAGCTACGGCGATTGCATGCTGATTTTGTGACTACGGTCATCCTGAGCGAAGCGGAGCGGAGTCGAAGGATCCCGTGGCAGTCCCGCAGGGTTTCTCATCGGGATTCCTCGACTTCGCTCGAAATGACGGGCTAGACTAGCCTCATGCCCGACCAACCGAGAGGCGAACTTGTCATTCAAACCATCGCCATGCCCACGGACACAAATCCGAACGGCGACATTTTTGGTGGATGGCTGACATCCCAGATGGACTTGGGAAGCGGAATTCTTGCGGCCAAAACCGCGCAGGCGCGTGTCGTTACCGCGGCGATGGAAGGGATGTCATTTCTTCAGCCAGTGCGGGTAGGGGACACGGTGAGGTGTTATGCCCGCGTCGAAAAAATCGGCCGGACTTCAATGACGATTCCGGTCGAAGTTTGGGTGACGCGGTACATGACCGGTGAAGAGCTTCGCGTTACACACGGTGTCTTTACACTTGTCGCCGTCGATGAATCTGGGAAACCGATTCCGGTAAAGAGAAATTAACCACGAATGGACACGGATCGTTACAATGCCGAAATCCGAATAACGAAGAGAGAGGCCCGCGAATCACGCGAATGCACGCGAAAACAAATTCCCGAAACGAAGAATCAATGGCGTTAATTCGCGTGATTCGCGGGCAAATCCGTTTTCTTTCTCATTGGTGTCAATTCGTGTTCATTCGTGGTTAAAACAATCTCGTCATTTTGCCGATGAGCCAGTTCGCTTATCTTTTCGAGCGATTCCCGTCGTTCGGACAAACGTTTTGCTACCGGGAAGTCGTGGAGATTGTGCGGCAGGGCATCACGCCGCCGATTTTTTCGATCCGCAATCCAAGTGATGAGCCGCCGCAGGATTGGGACGCGCGCATCGTAAACCGCGTGCATTATCTGCCCGAGGAAAAGGAATTGTTGGACGACGTTCGGCGGGCGTCGAAAAAACAAAACCTCGACTCAGAAATCATCGATGCTCTGGATGAGTGGGGTCGGCGCACCGATTTTCTTCGGCTCTATCAGGCTGTTTATGTCGGATGGCGCCTTCGGGAAATGGGGATCGGCCACGTTCACGCGCACTTCATGGGCATGGCAGCGCGCACGGCTTTCTGGATCCACAAATTTTTTCCGATCACTTTCAGCTTCACCGCGCACGCCAACGACATTTTCGCACCGCGGAACTTCGAGGTCGGGCTTGTTAAGCTCGTCGATGCGGCGCGAGTGATCGTCACTGTCAGTGATTATGCGAAAAAGTTTTTGCAGGAGCGTTTCCCAGAACGCGCCGCTCGGATCCGTCACATTTACAACGGTCTGAATCTCGCCGAATTCGGACGCACGCACTTTTCTTGTAATCCGCCGTTGATTCTGGGAGTCGGCCGCTTGATCGCGAAAAAAGGTTTTGCCGATCTTATTCGCGCCTGCGGATTAATTGCGGAGCGCGGAAAATCGTTTCGCTGCGAAATCATCGGCGAAGGCCCGCTCGAAGATGAATTACGCGGCCAAATCGAACGCCTGAATCTGCAAGACCGCGTGGCGTTGTCCGGCGCAAGACCGATGGGAGAAGTGCGGCGGCGTCTCATCGCGGCTAACGTTTTCGTGTTACCGAGCATCATCGATCCCGACGGTGGCATGGACAATCTTCCCACGGTCATCATGGAAGCAATGGCGACCGGGTTACCCATTGTCTCGACTACGATTGGCGGGATTCCCGAAATGGTCGTTGAGAATGAAACCGGTTTTCTGGTGCAACCGGGCGATGCAGCAGCGCTTGCCGACGCGATTGAACAAGTGATCGATGATCGTTTGTTAGCGCAAAGACTTGGTCAGGGTGGCTACGAGCGTGCGCAACAGCTTTTTTCGATCGACAAAAATGTGCGCGAATTGTGCACGCTGATTTGTAGCCAAGCTCTGTGAGCGCCGGCAGCGTTATAGCCACGGGCCTGTGGCCCGTCGTGCAGTCCATGCCGAAGAGGACCGCCCATAGGGAGATGGCTACAGCAAATCGCGGACGCGCTCTACCGCATGCAGGTAAACGTGATGCGGTCCGCCGCGCATTAGTTCTTCGCTCATCAGGCTCACAGGATCGTTTTTTCCTGCGGGCATCAATTGCGGCACGCGTTTTTCGCCAGCTATCCCGCGTGAAACTTCCAGAAGATCACCGCACTTCGCATGGGTGACGGCGAATTCTATATCGCCTGCCGTTAGCACAAGTTCATGAATCGGTTGCCCATCGCACTGGCGTATTTCGATATCGATCCTTTGGCCGGAGGAACTAACGAACTGAAGCTTGTTCCGCCCTTCTGTTTTTTCAGCGCGCCAGTTCAACTGCGCAGCAAGCCAACCAACAAAGAGAAGTGCGGTCGATCGGAATCCAGAGGCGTGATCAATTCGAACCTTTTTGATCTTGGCAAAACGATGGTGTGAGGCGGGATGATCGAAGAATTGCGCGAGCGCGAAACGAACCTTATCCAGTCGCGTCCAATTCAGGTCGCAAAGGATGATGCGCTGTTTTGCCTCGGCTTGTGCAGACTCCACGAGACGCATCTGCGCGCGAAAATCCTGCCAGGGCTGGCTGTCATAGATGACTCGATCGACCCACGCCCAAAGTTGCGGATCCATCGGCTCATGGAATTCGTTCTGCCACCAAAGGTACAAGGGCAGGTCCGAATCCAAATTTGAGAGAACAATGTTCGGCAGCTGACTGGTACACCCGCCGTTGAGACGGAATGAAATTTGTTCGGAGCAAACTTGTTTGCTGCCGGCGCGGCTCACGTGGCAGTGCGCGCTGATCCAGGCATCCACGCCATCGTCTTCTGCTTTGCAATCAGCTTCGATGACAATTGCGCGACAGGCGTGGTCTTCGGTGATTCGCGCCATCAACTGCGTGTTGCTATTCAGGGAACCCGGCGCTTCGCTGTAAACAGCCAGGTTCATCAGCGAAGCACGCGTCGCTGCGCCTTCGCTTTCCCGCCAGAGTTTCTTCAACTCGTGATCGATCTTGGCGACTTCAACCGGCACTCCGATCGAGTACGTTTTTTCACTCACGGCAGGCATCCTTTACAGTTTCCTCCAAGCCCGGCCGTCGCGGGCGAGCAAATCATCGGCTGCCTCCGGTCCCCACGATCCTGCGGGGTAAAAAAATAACTCGGGCACATCCTTTTTCGCATGCCACGCTTCTTCTATAGGGTCGATGAAAGCCCAGGCTTGCTCGACTTCGTCGCGGCGGGCAAAGAGCGTGGCGTCGCCGCTCATCGCGTCGAGCAGCAAACGCTCGTACGCTTCCGGGCTGGCCTTTCCGAAGGATGTTCCATAATGGAAATCCATTTTCACCGGCTCGATGTGAAAGCTTGTGCCAGGGACCTTGGCATGAATCCGCAAAGAGATTCCCTCATCCGGTTGAATCCGAATCACGAGCACATTGAGGTCGTGCAAATCTTTGTTAAACAGAACCGCAGGCGCTTTTTTGAAATGAATGGAAATTTCGGTTGCCGACTTGGGAAGCCGTTTCCCCACGCGCATATAAATGGGAACGTCGGCCCATCGCCAGTTGTCGATGAACAAACGCAGGGCGACGAAAGTCTCGGTCTGCGAGTCTGCGTTGACGTTTTCTTCCTGGCGATACCCCAGCACGGGATCGCCGTGAATGGCGCCTTTAGCGTATTGACCGCGCACAACACTCGCCGCGATGTCATTGCGCGACCAATGACGCAGCGATCGCAGCACTTTGACCTTTTCGTCGCGAATGCTGTCAGCGCTAAGATCCGTAGGCGGTTCCATGGCCGTAAGGCAAAGGAGCTGGAGCAAGTGGTTCTGTACCATGTCGCGCAAGGCGCCTGCGCCTTCGTAATAGCCGGCGCGAGTCCCGACACCCAGCGTTTCAGCCGCCGTGATCTGCACATGATCGATGTAGTGCGTGTTCCACAGCGGCGCGAAAATCGCGTTGGCAAACCGGAGAACGAGGATGTTCTGGGCGGTTTCCTTGCCGAGAAAATGGTCGATTCGATAGGTTTGCTCTTCTGTAAAAGAATTGTGGATAATGCGATTGAGCTCGCGCGCTGAGGCAAGATCCGTTCCGAACGGCTTTTCGACGATTACGCGCACCCAGCTTCCTTTGCGCGTCTCGTTCAAGCCGGCAGCTTTCAAGTGCTTGAGAATTGCTTCGAATTGGTCCGGGCCTGCCGCAAAATAAAAAAGGCGATTGCCGCGCGTGCCGTGAGTTTTATCGATTTCATGGAGGCGTTTGACCAACTGCTCGTAACCGGACTCGTCGCCAAACTCGCTCTGGTGATAAAAAATCGATTGCCCAAACGTCTTCCAAATTTCGTCGCGCACAGGCTGGCGAGAAAACTTGCGCGTCGCTTCTTCGAGATCGCGGCGGAATTCCTCGTCACGTTTTTTTCGACGCGCGAACCCGACAATCGTCACCGCAGGCGGCAGCTCCCCATCGGCCGCAACGTTATAAAGCGCAGGGACGAGTTTGCGATGGGTGAGATCACCCGTGGCACCGAAGATCACAATGCTGCACGGCTGCGGCACAGCGCGGGTGGCTAATCCTTCGCGCAGCGGGTTTGGTTCCGGTTGATCAGTAGCTCGATTCATGAGCATCCAAAGATTACGCAAATTGGCGCCGATTTTAAGTGGAATCTTCTTACTCGATTACGCGCGCATCGTTGCTTAACCGCGCGGGCTGGATAAAAAGTGCTGGCAAATCATGCCACAACCGTTTCGCGCAGTAATTTTCGATCTGGATGGCGTACTGGCCGATTCAGAGCCGTGGTGGAACGAGATCGACAAGAAATTGCTCGGCAAATACGGCGTTGTTTATCGTGGGGAGTACCACCGGAATGTGCTCGGCGTGAGCTACCAGCTGGCGGTGGAATTCTACAAGAAAATGTTTGGCCTCAGCGCGCCTACTGAGGAATTGATGCGGCGCCGAGAAGAAATCGCCGCGGAATTCTTTGCCAATCGCATCGGCCTTTTTCCTTCAACGAGACAGACACTAGAACACTTGCGGCAAATGAATCTGCGCCTCGCCGTAGCGACGAGTTCCGTGAGCGCGTCCGCTCGTCCATTCTTAGATCGACATCAGCTGACTGCGTTCTTCGACGTCATTGTCACGGGCGACGAAATCGAACACGGCAAACCGTCTCCCGACATCTACCTGCGCGCGGCGAAAAAACTTGGCGTGACCGCTACCGAATGCCTTGTCATCGAGGACGCGCTCTCCGGCATCGCCGCTGCCAAGGCCGCTGGGATGCGCGTAGCTGCTATTCCCGACCGCCGCTTTGTGGATTCACGCGATTACGAAAAACAAGCGAACTACCTACTCGACAATCTGTCGGAAATCCCAGCCATTGTCCGCAGCGCGGTTGTTACGGATTAGGCAGGCAGCGGAAATTTGCGCGTGAGCTCGCGCACCTTTTCGCGAACGCGATCGAGCGCGGATTCGTCGGTGCGATTCGTTAGAGCTTCGGCCATTAAATCGGCGATCTCGAGCATTTCTTCTTCTTTCATGCCGCGCGTGGTGACCGCGGGTGTGCCGACGCGAACGCCGCCGGGCTTGAAAGGTGAACTGGTATCGAACGGGATCGCGTTTTTGTTCACTGTGATGCCAGCGCGATCGAGTGTTTCCTGCGCTTCTTTGCCGTTCAAGTCTTTCGGGCGAAGATCGACCAGCATCAAATGATTATCCGTGCCGCCGGAGACGATGCGGTAACCGTGTTTCGCCAGGCCCGCGGCGAGCGCCTTCGCGTTGAGCACGACCTGCCGCTGATATTCACGGAACTGCGGCTGGAGCGCTTCATGAAAGCAGACCGCCTTTGCCGCAATGACGTGCATGAGCGGACCGCCTTGCACGCCCGGGAACACAGTCGCGTCGATTTGCTTGGCGAACCTCTCTTCGCACATGACAATGCCGCCACGCGGGCCGCGCAAACTTTTGTGCGTGGTGGTCGTGATAAACTGCGCGTGCGGAATCGGACTGGGGTGCTGACTAGCGGCAACAAGCCCGGCGATGTGCGCCATGTCGATGAACAAAAGCGCGCCGACCGAATCCGCGATTTGGCGCAGCCGCGGAAAATCGATGATGCGCGGATACGCTGACGCGCCGGCGGTGATCATGAGCGGGCGAACCTCTTCGGCTTGTTTTTGCAACGCGTCGTAATCGATCTGCTCGGTCTTTTCACTGACGCCGTACTGCGAGACGGTATAAAATTTACCGGAGAAATTCGCGGGATGACCGTGCGTGAGATGGCCGCCGTGCGCGAGATTCATGGCCAGAATCTTGTCCCCCGGTTTTAGCACCGAGAAATAAACCGCCATGTTGGCCTGTGCACCGCTGTGGGGTTGCACGTTGACGTGCTCGCAGCCGAAGAGTCGCTTCGAACGGTCGATCGCCAGTTGTTCAGCGGTATCGACGTTTTCGCATCCGCCGTACCAGCGTCTCCGCGGATAACCTTCGGCATACTTATTCGTGAGAACGCTGCCTTGCGCTTCCATCACGGCGCGGCTGGTGAAATTTTCGGAAGCAATCAACTCAATATTCTCGCGCTGACGTTTTTCCTCCGCCATAATGGCGTCGTAAATTTCTGGATCTGTGCGTCGCAATGCTTCGCCATAAATGCGAGACGACGGCGTCAATCTTTCCTGTTCCATGCGATGGAAAATATCACCGCCAACGTAAACATCGCCAGTGCGAGCTGCACCTGGCGGGACGAGCGCGCTTTGTTCGACAAATCCGAGTACACTGGGCAGTGCATTCTTGATGATGTGTGCACAATCCTCGTACACTTCGCGACCAAGACCGATTGGGTCGGGCACATCGCGCCACACCGTTGTGCCCGGCTCTTCAAATTCGCGGAACAAAAATGTTTTGTCGGCGCTCTGGGGAAACATTGTTTGAATCGTTTCGACGTGACCGCCGGTCATGGCAAAAATGTGCGTGGCGCGATCGACCAGGGCCGCCGTGAGCGGCTGGCTGCGCTGGCCGCTGATGTCTGCGCCTTCCTCTTCGCAGACTTGCACCGCGTAAAGACTTGGCGGCTGGCCGCGCACAGCATGCACGCCGGCTGAAAGAATTTCGATATCCTCACGGTTCCCAAGCAAACGGCGAAAAAGCCCTTCCGCCATAGGGCTGCGACAGATATTGCCGGTGCAGACAAAGAGGACGCTTTTCACTGTTCGCAGGGCGCGAGCGAGCGCCGTTTCAACGTAGGAGCGAACCGCTCTAAGTCAATTTGGGCGTCTTGTACGGTTCAGCGCGCCCGGCGGTGGCGCCGTACCATTTATGATCCGCGCGGTAAACGCAGGTGAAACTTGTACCAAAGAAAAAGAACCAGGATCGCGCCGAGTATGGAAACGATTAAACCGCCGGGGTGAAATCGGCCTCCGGCACTTGGCGGATAAAACAGATGCGTGACGGCGCCGCCGATAATTGAGCCGATAACGCCCAGCACGATTGTCCATGTGAGCGACAGATGCATGTGCATCACTGATTTAGCGACGTATCCCGCGACTAAGCCGACAATGATATACCAGATGAGATGAAACATAATTTTCTCCTTCTGACTCCTGCGATTTTGAAGATCGATCGAAGCTGTATCAGATTCACTCGTTCATAGCCATCCGAATTCACCCGATAATTGGCGCTTCTCGGCAACGCGAATTGTCGCTATTCTGATGAGTATTCCGTCGTTTTTGTCAAATGACCATCGATACCCTGCGCCAGGTGCCATTGTTTGAATCGCTCGATAACGAGGCAGCCGGCGAACTATGTCATTTGCTCGAGGGCCTCGACAGCAAAACCGGCACATGTCTCTTCCGAGCCGGTGACGAAGGCGACGCGATGTATGTAATCGAGCGCGGGAAAGTCCGGATTTGCGTTCGCACAACTCAGGGACATGAGCTAACGCTGACGGAGCTGGGCCGTGGAGATTTTTTTGGTGAGATGGCGTTGCTCGATGGGAAGCGGCGGTCAGCTGATGCTGTCATTGCCGAGGACGCACGGTTGGCGGTGCTCTCGCGGGAGCATTTTCTGTCCTTTGTTCGTAGCAGTCCGAACGTCGCGCTGGAACTTTTGGCCGCTCTTGCCAACCGGCTTCGGCATACCGATGAGCTGCTGCGTCATAGCGCCACGCGCAACGTGAATGTGGAGGAAGCGGCGCGGTTGACTCTTGCCGATCGCGCAGCGGACTTCATCGCGGAGTTTGGTGGCAGTTGGAAATTCATTCTGGCCGCGGTGCTCTTTTTCAACGTATGGGTATTGATAAACACCTTGCTGCTTAGCAACAACGGTTTTGATCCGTATCCCTATCTGTTGCTCAGCACCGGGATTAACATGATCGCCGTGTTGCAAGCGCCGATCATTCTGATGTCGCAGAATCGGCAGAGCAATAAAGACCGGCTGCGCGCCGAAATCGATTATCAGATAAATTTAAAGAACGAACTCGCGTTAAATGAGATTATCGAACGCTTGAAAGCTCTGGAGCGCGATTATCTGCGGCTGCGATCGGATAAACGACCTGATTGAGTGAGAAGTTTTCAGACGTGAGTTTAAGTGGCCTGCGGTGCGCGCTTAAGACTTAAAGCTTTCTCACCTTGCAACGTTGCTGCACCCGTCGGCTTGATTATGTTGCAGCTGCTCCATGAAAAAGCTGGCCGCTTTTATGTTTTTGATTCCGGGGCTGACTCTCGTTTTCTTTGGCTGCGCAAGTCCAGGTCCCGATCCTGAGCAATCATCGCGTGAGGCGCAGCAACGACGCGAAGCTGAGCGAGAGCAGGCCGAGTTTCGCAAGGGGCTGCCGCCGGAAAGCGTCCCCAGCCAGGTCCGGTGATACCGGATCTCATTAAATCGGTTGAAGCGTTGAAGCGAAGGTCATTCCGAGCGAAGTCGAGGAATCCCGCGGCATTACCGAATGGTTGCATCCCGGGATCCTTCGACTCCGCTGCGCTCCGCTCAGGATGACGGCGGGTTTACGCTTGAACAAATCACGATGATGCGCTCACACTGGAAGCGACTCCGTTACCGGCTCGAATGGCTGGGCCTGCTGCTTGCCACAAAGCTGATCCCGTTGTTTTCGCGGCGGACCTGTTATCATCTTGCAAGAGCGGCGGGAATGCTGCTTAGCTTCCTTGATCGGCAGGCGTATCACATCGCACTGAGTAATCTGGAAGTTGCGTTCGGCGACCGATTCTCTGCTCGTGAGCGACGAAAAATTGGCCGGGAATCATTTCAGCATTTTGCGCGGACCATGGTCGATCTGCTGTGGAGCCCCCGCCTGACACAGCAAAACTTCTCTCGTTACATCGAGTGCGAAAATCTTGAGGAAACAGAGCGAGGCACAGGGCCGGAGCGCAGTCTGATTTGCGCCTGCTATCATTACAGCAACTTTGAATGGCTCAGTCTGGCCGGTGGTTTCCTCGATCTGAAAGGCACAATCATCTCGCAGGAATTCAAAAACTCGTTGCTCGATCCAATTTTCAACAAATTGCGGGAGCAATCCGGGCACGAGCTGGTTCCACGTGAACGTGGAATCATTCGCCTTTACAAGGTACTCCGACAAAAGGGGCGCACTGCGCTGCTGGCCGATCTCACCGTGCCGCCCAGCCAGGGCGCCGTGGCAATTGATTGTTTTGGCTTAAAAACCAGTGTGACCTCCGCGCATGCCTGGCTCCATGAGCAGACCGGCGTCCAGATTATCCCAGCGCATTGCGAGCCGCTGCCTAATGGACATTATCGGCTCATCTTTCATCCGAAGATCGAGTGCACCGCTGAGATGACTCATCAGCAAATCGCACAGGCGTGCTGGGATTCATTCGAACCTTATGTGCGTAAGAATCCAGCGCCCTGGCTCTGGATGTACAAGCATTGGCGCTATCGCCCCGCAACGCCGGACCGGCCTTATCCATTCTACGCGAATTTTTCCCGACGGTTTGAAGGTCTGCTGCAGCACGAACCCGCTGGGAGCCTTACAGAAGGCAACAAAGAAAACGAAGGTTGAATTTGGTTACATCAAAGATTCCTTCTTTTCCCTCGTTCACTTTTGTTAGAAGTCATCTCATAAACAATCGAGAAGAAAATCAAATGAGTGGCCTTTGGCGAGGTGAGATCGTCAGATCTGAAGCGCAGTTAATGAAAAAGGCATTCGCCGCGAGGGCGAACACCTTTCCACTTCGCTTCGGTGCTTGACACAAGCACCGCTACACATCACAGCTTTACGGTTTGTTCGTGACGACTTGTGGCGCGGGTTTGCTCACTTCGACCTGGGCGCTTACTTTTTGGATTTGAGCGGCCTGCTCTTTGAGCTGGGCTGTAAGAGCGACTATTTGTTTCTGTTGCAGCTGGACCACCGCTTGCAACTTCTCAACTTTGTCATTGAACGCTTGGCGCTGGGGAACCGCGGGGCGCGCGCCAGCTTGCGGTTTGTTACGACGCCCAGGTGCGCTACGAGGCGCAGCAGGTGCGCTACCACGCTGGCTCGGGCCAATATCCCAGCCAAGCTCGTCGGTATTAAGGTTTAGAGTAACTTCAACAACGCTGCCGCCAACAGGCTGGAAGTTATTGAAGATACCACCGATGAAGCAGGCTAAGGACCCGGCCCCGTTCCCGTTCGAGATGTCGCCGATGCGGATCGTACCGCTTTCGTCGGGGGCGAGGGTACCAACGAAGTCCCCGACGTAAGTGTTATTGGTGCCAGCGACCACGTTTGGTCCTGCCCCTGTACCCACGGCTGTGTTCTCACTGCCATCAACGTTACGGAAGAGCGCCCCAGCGCCAACTGCCGTGTTGTTGTTGGCAAGACCGCTTCCGGTCGAGTCATTAAACGCGAGCGCGACATCACCAAGGGCGGTGTTTTCAGCGCCGATAACATTAAAGAAAAGCGCGGAGTTGCCAAAAGCGTTGTTGCCGAATCCGTCAGTGTTACTATCGAGCGCAAAGGCGCCGACAGCGTCGTTGAAGTTGCCGCTGTCGTTATGGACGAGGGCGTCGGTTCCAACGGCCGTGCCCCCCGTGCCGCTGGTGTTGAGCAAAAGCGCTGCCGCGCCAACAGCGGTATTGTCAACAGCCGTGTTGAGGACCAGGGTTCCAGCGCCAAAACCGGTGTTGTAGCTGCCGGTCGTGTTGGCAAAGAGCGAATACCAACCAACCCCTGTGTTTCCAGCGCCGCTGGTGAGGTGACGAAGGGCGTTGCACCCTTCCGCTGTCGTGAACCCGGGATAGCATCCGTCCGGCGCGGGAACGACGTCCGGAGCCGCTTGCATTTGTGGCAAAAGCCCTATGCAGGCAAGCACGGACAGGATCGTCGTGAATATTGTTAGGTTGCTGCGATTTTTCATAAGCTTAATTTTCCTTTCATTGTTTTGGCC
>QHMS01000152.1 GCA_003217895.1 Verrucomicrobiota bacterium | reverse complement strand
TGTTTCACGTCTTGTTCGCTACCAAAGCCGCTGAGCGCGATTCCGGGCAAATCTTTACTGACCCGCACCTCACGCATCAATTCGTAACCGCTGCGGTCCGGCAATCCGATATCGCTGATGAGCAGATCGAAGTCCTCTGTGCGGACTTTCTCCACTGCCTGTTCCGCGGAATGGGCTACAGTAATTTCGTAACCATGGCGCTCCAGCATCCTTTTCATGGCGATGCAAGTGTCATGATGGTCGTCCACCAGCAGGACGCGCCGGTGGTGCTGTGAAACGGTCGCCTCTGCTTGGCGGTCTGCAGGTTGATCCTTCTGCTCGCCGTCGCCACCGATCGGAGCCGCCACGGTGTTCAGTTCCACTGAAAACGTGGCACCCTGATCTTTTCCGGGACTTTGCACGCGAATTTTACCGTCATGCGCTTCGATCAACGCCTTCGAAATAGCCAAGCCAAGGCCGAGCCCTCCAAAGCGGCGGGTGATCTCGGCCTGGCCCTGTTCGAATGCGTTAAAGATTTTATCGATTGCTTGCTTTTCGATGCCAATTCCGGTGTCGGTGATTCGAGCTTCAATCTTATCTGGTGTGGGATTAACGGTCTCGATAGTGATTCGGCCTTTTTCAGGGGTAAATTTCACGCTGTTCTTGATCAGATTCCAAAAGACCTGTTGCAAGCGCGCCGGATCGCCCTCGACGTAGGTGTGAACTGCGCAAAGCCGAAACTTCACTTCCAAATTCTTTGCCTCGATTTCTTCCCGGCATATCTCGTATGCACGCTGCAGGATTTGATGTACGCAAATCGTCTCAAAGCTCAGTTGCAGTTTGCCCTTTGAGATACGAGTAACGTCGAGCAAATCGTCGATCAACCGCGCTTCTAGCTCGACGTTACGCCGAACTACCTCCAGCGCTTCTCGGACAGGCTGGGAATCTGGCACCTCGGCTTCCAGCTCCCCTACCATCGCAATTACTGGCGCGAGGGGACTGCGGAGCTCGTGGGACAATAGTGCCAGGAATTGGTCCTTGGCAGCATTCGCAGCGATCAATTCCTGGCGCAACGTGACGTCGCGTGTCTTGTCCTCCACCAGATAAAGCACGCCCTGAATGGTTTCCTGGGCGCCCTGTAGCCGGAGCAGATTGATGTTTAGGAAGTGGGTCACTCCCCCCTTATCTTTCAACGGATGTTCAGTCAGGTGAAATGGTGTTCCAAAGCTAAGCACTCTTTCAATCGCTCCGGATGGTGCGATCTTCACATCGTCGCAGCTGATTTCCGTGATGTCGCGTCCGTCCGGCAAATCTCCAAACCGTTCCGCCATGCGCGCGAAGGCATCGTTGGCGTGATGAAAGCGGCGAGAAGTTGGATCGACAAAAGCGATTCCGCTGGGCATGTTCGCTAGCATTTTCTCGTTGAAGATGACCTCGCGCTCCAGCCGCTGCTTGGCCTCCATCTGGCGCTGATAAAACCTGCTGCCCAGCCACGCGAAGACCGCCGTAAGGGCGACAAGCCACGCTGCCAGCAACGTCATCCGCTCCAGCAGATCATGAACCGGTTTGTAAGCGAGCGCTTTCGGCTGTTCCACTACTGCCACCCAACCGGTGTTCTCGATCGGACTAAATGAATAGAGGTTTCCGTGCTCCTCGAAATGCCCGGCGTTGTTTTGGCGGATGTCTTTTATCAACGCGCCGCCCTCGGGTGAAGTTACACCGGGGCTCGGCTTAAAGTCATTGGCAAAAAGTGCAACACCATTTTGATCGAGAACCTCGAATAGAAACCGATCGGAAAATTCGATCGCGGCCAAACGCCGGCCAATTCTTTCCACGAGGACCGAGTCACCGACGTAGCCCAGAATTTTTCCATCGGGTGTGCGCACCGCTGCGACGATATTGGTGACCAGCCGGTGATCCGTCAGCCGCGAATGAACGGGTGAGACCACGGCCTCGTTGGAGGCCACCGCTTGTTCGCGCCAGTAGCTCGCTCCAAAATCCTTTCCGACCATCTCGGGCGCGGTCGGGATCGATGCAATTAACGCGCCATCGGGTGCGGTAAAAAACATTCCGTCGATATTCGGGTGCGAATAGAATGCTGAGTTGAGCCATTGCTGAGCCGCAGGCGGAGGGTTTGTCCCGCTCAGAATTCGCGCAACTTCGGGGAGCGTCTGATAATAGTTAATGATGGCACTGCTGCGGTTGAGATCGTGGCCGACCAGATGGCCAACCAACTGGATCAAAGTTTGCCGGTCGCGTAGGATTCGCGATTCCAGAGTATCGCGGAGGATGGTATAGGAAACAATCAGGGTCAGGATGGACGGGATCCATCCCGCCAGAAGAATGGGAAAGATGATCGAGAAACGCTCGAAACGGTCGCGCCTTCGTTTCGTTATGGTATCTCCCAGCTGCATGCCTGCCTTTCGCGAGAAAAAAAATTGGCCTATCACGGTTAACCTGCTCATCGGCTGAGGCAAGGGCGAATGTCGGGAGAGGTTGAATTGCCTTTAGATCAGCGCAATTTTTTCAAGCAGCAGTCAGGCAGCGGACGACCCTAAAGATTGCCAGAACCGGTCGCTCCCGCAATTACGAAGATCGATAGGAGACCACTGCGTATCAACACAATATGACCGCGGTTCCCACAGGCAAACATGCGATTTTGAGATTGACGCAACCGCTGAGAACGGCATGATGACGCCCTTACTGGCTCAACGATTGGTAGCCGTAGAAACTCCTATGCAAGGAAGTGTCGGACATATCATTTGGACGGTTTGCTACCTGAGCGTGCTCATGGGCCTCTCTGCATATGGCATCCATCGCTACTTCATCATTTACCTCTATCTGAAAAACCGGAAGCGGGCGCCGACGCCTGCCCATTATTTTGCACAACTGCCGAAGGTGACGGTGCAGTTGCCGATCTTCAACGAGGTTTATGTGGCCGAGCGATTGATCCGTTCGGTGAGCGAGTTGGATTATCCTCGGGAGCTTTTGCAAATTCAGGTACTCGACGATTCAACCGATGAGACCCGTGAAATCACCGCCTCGTGCGTAGAGGAATTGCGTCAACGCGGCTTCAATGTTCAGCGTATTCATCGGGTTGATCGCACCGGTTTCAAAGCCGGCGCGCTGGCGGTAGGGCTTGAGGCGGCAGAGGGCGAGTTCGTTTGTATTCTGGACGCCGATTTTGTCCCGCAACGAGACTTACTAAAACGCACGATCCATTTCTTCACCGATCCTAAAGTGGGAATGATCCAGACCCGCTGGGGCCATTTGAATCGTGGGTATTCATTGCTCACGCGTATGCAGGCGATTTTTTTGGATGGGCATCTTTTACTGGAGCAAACCGCACGCAGTCGCAGCGGCCGTTTTTTTAATTTCAACGGAACCGCCGGCCTCTGGCGGCGTTCCTGCATCGAACAAAGCGGGGGCTGGCAATATGACACGCTATGCGAGGACCTCGATCTGAGCTATCGCGCCCAGCTGGCAGGCTGGAAATTCATTTATCTTTCAGACGTGGTGACTCCTGCGGAGTTGCCTGTGGACATGAACGGTTTCAAGTCTCAGCAGCATCGCTGGACCAAGGGCTCGGTCCAAACGTGTAAGAAACTGTTGCCGACGATCTGGCGCAGTCAGCTTCCATTTCCAATCAAGCTCGAGGCCACGGGGCATTTGATGTCCAACTTCGCTTACCTGCTCCTTGCGTTTCTATGTATTCTTTTGCATCCCTCTACCGGTGGTCCCGAGGGTGGCTGGCTGCGCACAGTGCTCATCGATATTCCGGTCTTTTTTGCGGCATCGGCTTCGGTCGCCGTTTTCTATATTTGCGCCCAGCGGGAGCTGCACCCGCGGACATGGATGAAGGAGATTCTTTTTCTGCCGTGTCTGCTCGCTTTGGGAATTGGTCTCTCGCTGAATAATGCGCGCGCGGTGCTGGAAGCGCTCATCAATCACAAATCGGATTTCACGCGTACGCCGAAGTACGGCATTGAACGCAAATCGCAGCGGTGGCGCAGCTGCAAGTACCGGCCGCTCAAATCAACGCTTCCGCTGGCGGAACTGGCCTTCGCTATTTATTTTAGCTACTTCGTGGTGTTTGCCATTGCGCATGGCCAGTTCTTCTCAGTGCCGTTCCTGCTGATGTTCCAGGGCGGTTTCCTTTACGTCTGCCTCTCTTCATTCGGCAGCCGCTGGTCAAAAATCAATTTTGACAGCTCTCGTGCCAGCGCTGCAATTCCCGCGTGACAAGACCCGAATTATCGGGTAAAAGGTTGCACATGTTTCGGCCATTGGCTGTCATTTTTGGTCTGATTTCGATCGCGCCGGCATTTTCTGCCACACCGCTCACCCAGCTCAATCCGTCCTATCGTCTGATAATCAGTATCCGCGACCAGAAGCTGATGCTCATGGAGAATGGCGGGAGAGTGGCAATTTACCCGGTCTCAACCTCGAAGTACGGACTCGGTGACTTTCGGGGAAAAATGACGACGCCGCTCGGTTACCTGATGGTTGCAAAAAAGATCGGCGATAACGCGCCAGTCGGGGCTGTCTTTCACCATCGGCGGTTGACCGGCGAAGTTCTCCAGCCAAATGCTCCCGGGCGGGATCCGGTGACTACGCGGATCATTTGGCTAACCGGACTTGAAGCCCAAAACGCGCAAGCCTTTCACCGCGGCATCTACATCCACGGCACGCCGGAGGAAAAAACAATCGGCCAGCCAGCCAGCTACGGTTGCATCCGAATGAAATCCGCCGACGTCGCTGTGCTCTATAATGAAGTTCCACTTGGAGCGCTGGTGCAAATCACGCAAGATCGTTTGCCCAAAGTGCCAAAGGCGCGGCCATTGCCGCCGCCTGTTAGCACTTCGGTCGTGCAAAACGAAAAGCCGGCCAGTCAGCAGCCGCAGCCGGAGCCGGAGCTAACATCTGCTTCGGGCACACTCAGCGTCGAGCAAATGCGAATGGGTGGAACGCTTGCTGCCGAGCGACAGAAGGCGAGGCTCGCATTGGGCAAGAGCTTGTAACCTTCGGCCTCCGGGACGACGCGAGGGCCGGGTCCACAAAATTTTTGATCGACAATGGCCAATACCAGATCAGCTACCAAACGTGCTCGCCAGACGTTGAAACGATCGCTGCGTAATCGCAGCGTAGGAACGCGTCTGCGCACGATGCAAAAGCAGGTGCGTTCCACGCAAAGCCCCAGCGCGGATCAAACCCGTGGGTTAATTTCGGCAATCGATAAAGCTGCCAAGCGGGGAATCATTCACCAGAACGCAGCAAACCGTCGCAAAGCACGGCTCAAGAAAGCCCTCGCCGCGGCGAAGTGACCAGCTGTAGCCGCTTCCCTGTGGGAAGCGATGCGCCAAGGTGTTTGCAGTACCCACCCGCGCGTCTCACAGAGACACAGCTACAGTAAATGCCCTTTGCATATCGCATTGACCGGATAAATTCTGTGGAATGATCCCTGCGCTTCTCCTCGTTACATCAGCGATTCTTTTTCGCATCCTGGTTGGCTTTTTTGGACCAATCGACGCCGTCGGTTGGATGAACTTCACGCCACTCGCTGCGATCGCGCTTTGCGGCGCGGCTTATTTCCCGACTCGCTACAAGCTGACTATCCCAATGGTTTCATTGCTCTTGTCGGATGTGGCTTTAAACGTCTTTCATTATCACGCGTCAATGGGGAGCCCATTTGTCATCTCGCATTACGTGGGATTTGCGCTCATCGGCTTGCTCGGCTGGTCGCTGCAAAACCGCGCTTCGTTGAAGACGCTGCTGCCGGCTTCAATTGCAGCGTCGCTGATCTTTTACTTTGTCACGAACTGCGTCTCATGGGTGTACGAGCCGAGTTATCCGAAGACATTCGCTGGTTTCGTGCAGGCCCAAAGCGTCGGGCTGCCCGTTTACAATGGCGCCACGCCTGCCTGGATGTTTTTGCGCAATTCGCTTCTCGGCGATCTCCTTTTCACCGCGTTGTTCGTGGCGTGCATGAACTTCGGGCGAAAAACCAGCCGGCATGCTGGCGCTGCATTGCCTCGCGTCGCTTAGATTTCATGCAACCGGGAGAGCAGCGCGACGAAGTCGAGATGCTCTCGCTGATGCTGTTGATCCGGCGCTTTGAGGAACGCGCCAGCCAGCAGTATCAAGCGCAGAAGATCGGCGGGTTTTGTCATCTTTACATCGGACAAGAGGCGGTCGTGACTGGCGCGGTGGCCGCGGTGCGCGACGACGATTACATCATCACCGCTTACCGCGATCATGCTCACGCGCTGGCCCGCGGTACCAGCGCGGACGCGTGCATGGCGGAGCTTTTTGGAAAAGAAACGGGCTGCTCGCGTGGGCTAGGCGGTTCAATGCATTTTTTCGACCGAAAAAATCACATGTACGGCGGTCACGCCATTGTGGCCGCGCACATTCCACTAGCGGTTGGGATGGCTTTTGCCATCAAATACCGAGGCGAAGATCGCGTCACGCTTTGCTTCTTTGGCGATGGCGCAATCAACCAGGGAGCGTTCCACGAAGCATTAAATCTGGCCGCTCTTTATAAATTGCCGATTGTTTTCATTTGCGAGAACAATCTTTTCGCCATGGGCACCTCGGTGAAAAGATCGACCTCACTGAAACAAATCGTCGATCGCGCCGAAGGGTACGACATCCCTGGAGAAATCGTCGATGGAATGAACTATCGAGAAGTGCGCGACAAGATCGCCGAGGTCGTCGATTCGATACGCAAAGAGCCGCATCCGGCATTCTTGGAAGCGCGAACATATCGCTATCGCGGCCACTCGATGTCGGACCCGGCAAGTTACCGAACGAAGGAGGAATTGGAAAAATATCGCCTCGATGATCCAATTACGCGTTTGCGCGCTCAGCTCACGCGCGAGGGGAAATTGACTAACGAGCAATTTGACGGGCTCGACAAGCAGGCGAAGGAAACGGTTCTGGCCGCAGTAAAGTTTGCTGAGGAGAGCCCTGAGCCGCCACTGAACAAACTTTACGATTACACCTACGCCAACTTAGGGATCGAGCCGGGACGCCCTCGGCCCGCAGAGCCAGCGCAGGAACGGCGCGAGGGCGCGCCATCTCCAACTACGAACTAGCGTGAGAGAAATCACTTATCGCCAGGCGCTCAATGAA
>QHMS01000344.1 GCA_003217895.1 Verrucomicrobiota bacterium | reverse complement strand
AAAAGAGCAAGTGGCAACATCGGATTCCGAACTTGCCTCTCCATAATTACAAACAGCGCGAGGAGCACGACAGCGGCAGTGAGCGCCGCAAGCACCGATCGATCGTTGAAACCGAGACGCGAAGATTCAATCAACCCATAAACCAGCGCGCCCAAACCCGATGCTGCCACACCAGCGCCTAACCAGTCGAGGCCGGCGCGTTCCGGGTCAGAACTTTCCGGCACGCGCCAGAGCGAGATCAAAATTATCAGAAGCGCGAGTGGAATATTAATAAAGAACACTGCGCGCCACGATACGTGTTCGATCAGCCAGCCGCCGATCACCGGACCGATCGCGGTCGTGATCGCGCTGAAGCCGGACCAGGTGCCGATGGCCCGTCCGCGTTGGTCTTCTGAAAACGAACTGCTGATGATGGCGAGACTGCCCGGGACAAGGAGCGCCGCGCCGAGTCCCTGAAGAGCGCGAGCGGCAATGAGTTGATGAATGCTGCCCGCCAGTCCGCACGCGGCCGATGCGGACGCGAAGAGCGCAATGCCGATTAGAAAAACTCGGCGACGCCCGTAGTGATCGCCGAGCGAACCGCCGACCAGCAGGAGCGCCGATAGCAGGAGTGCATACGCTTCGATCACCCATTGCACGTCCACGGCAGTCGCGTTCAGGTTGGTCTGAAGAGCGGGCAACGCGACGTTTACAGCAGTCCCATCGATGAACGCCATGCTCGACGCAAGAATGGTCGCCGCGAGGATCCATGGTCCGCGCGATTTTGCACACGGCGCCGTCTGCGGCGCAGATCGAATTACGTTCTCGTCACAAGGCTCCTGGATGAATACCGGCATTTTTTTGTCAGGTTACGTTGTAGCCAAGGCCCTGTGGGGCGTCGATCCCTAACGAATAGTTGGTCCGCTCGTTTTGACCGGTCACAGGCCGGTGGTTACAGCAAATTGTGTGCGCTCGATCACAACGATCTGTCCCCGATAGGACCAATCCTCCGCGGCATTGCGCCTAATATTCGCAAAACGCGTCGTCAGGATAGCAGTATAACCAGCGTTCGCCGGGCTGGGCGGAAGCGATGACCGGATGCTCCGTGGCATGCGCGTGTTTGCTGGCATGCCGGTTCGGCGAACTGTCGCAACAGAGCGTCACGCCACACGTCTGGCACGTCCGCAAATGAACCCAGTGCGAACCGATCTTTACGCATTCTGCGCATTCGCGGCGCTCCGGTTGCTTAATTGACTGAACTGCGTCGAGGTGAGAGCAGCCTCGGTCGAGCATAAGCGAGTCTATTTCGCGTGACGAACACACGCAACGCTCGGATGAGAAGCGCCTTTCCACCGGAAAAATGCTCGCGTAGATTCTCACCTTTGACTGGATTGTCCTATGGCCGGTAAATCGCTGCTGCCCCTCGGTTACGCAGCGCTGCTGGCGCGAGTTAAAGACCGCGTTCGGATTGCGCAAATCAAAGCTGCAACCGCTGCCAATCGCGAATTGATCCTGTTATATCGCGACATTGGCAACGCCATTGTGGATGCGCAGAAGGATAAGGGCTACGGCAAACGTGTCGTGGAAATGCTGTCCGCCGATCTTCGCCGAGAATTCCCGGATATGGCCGGACTGTCTGCACTCAATTTGTGGCGGATGCGTGCGTTTTACGTTGCGTATGGCGGGGCCCCAAAACTGTCACAGGCTGTGACAGAATCTGAGTCCTTCCCGGAACGAAAACTAAGACGACCTGCTTCAGAAAATCGCGCCGACCACGCAGTAGCTTTACAAGCTCCGGAGCAAATGCGCGGCCCGAAACTGTCACAGCCTGTGACAGAATCTGCTGCTGTTATGGAATTACTGGCTTCGCTGCCTTGGGGGCACAACATCGTGCTGATGCAAAAAGTTAAACAACTCAATACGCGCCTTTGGTACGCTCGTGCTGCCTTGGATTACGGCTGGTCGCGTGCCGTGCTTACGCACCAGATCGAAACGCAACTGCATCGTCGCAAGGGAAGAGCGATCACGAACTTCGCCGCCGCTTTGCCCGCGCCGCAGTCCGACCTCGCCCATCAGACGCTCAAAGATCCCTACATTTTTGATTTCCTCACAATAGATGTCGCCGCACGCGAACGCGACCTCGAGCTAGGCCTGCTCAATCACATCCAAAAATTCCTCGTGGAGCTCGGTGTCGGCTTCGCCCTCGTTGGGCGGCAATATCGATTAGAAGTCTCCGGCGAAGAATTTTTTCTCGATCTCCTCTTTTACCATTTGCAGCTGCGCTGTTTCGTGGTCGTGGACCTGAAGATGGAGGCTTTCAAACCGGAGTTCGCCGGCAAAATGAATTTTTATCTCTCAGCCGTGGACGACCAACTGCGCCATACGGACGACCAGCCGAGCATTGGCCTGTTGCTCTGCAGAGAAAAAGATCGGCTCATCGTCGAATACGCTTTGCGCGATGTGAAAAAACCCATCGGCGTAGCCGAGTGGCGCACGCGCCTGGTTGAATCGTTGCCCAAAAACCTTCAATCCAGCCTGCCAACCGTCCAGCAAATCGAAGCTGAACTTGCCGTGAAATTGAAGCCCGTCACACTGGAGGCCAAAGGCAGCGTGTCGTGAACGAATCACAAGCGGTCGCCTCTTATCACGGATCACTCGCGGAGTTTGCAAAACTCGGAGTGAGGCGCACAAAACTCCGAGCTTAATGCGATGACGCCCGCAGAATTCAAACGAAAGTGGGCGCGTTATTCGGGCAAAGAGACCGCTGCGTACCAAGAGCACTTCA
>QHMS01000108.1 GCA_003217895.1 Verrucomicrobiota bacterium | reverse complement strand
GTCGAGAATCAGCAGAATGGGCGAGAGCACCACGCCGATTGCCGCCAGCCGCATTGCACCCCGTGCAACATCGAGATGGTGAAAAATCGCCGAGGCAAACGCGATCACCGCTGACATTCCGGCGACACCGCCAACGAAAAAGTAAACTGGAATTTCGCATGTCCAGACTGGTGGTTTAACAACTGGTTGCCCGTAGTAACCGGGCTTACGCGGAATCGGGCCGCCTGCAACATCGACACCGCGCCCAGCCACGACGCCGTCCTTCCAGGCTTGCTCGCGCAACTCTTCGAGTCGTTTTTCGTCAGTCATGTGGCCTGGGGAGCGCATGCTTGTAGCGTGCTGGTCGCCGCATCCTGCGGCGACGGACTTGGACTGGAACAGCGTTGATTCTCCGCTGCATCATTGGCTCTTGCCCCGTGCTTGGAAGTTCGTGAAGGCAGAATGCCTTCACCAGCACGCAGAATGCGTGCGCTCCCCAGAGTTGCTCGCTGCTCGCTCATAAAAATGCGAATGCGCAAAATGTGGCGATCGATAGGGCGATTGCGGTCGCGATCGCAGAAGTCCACGCTGACTTCAGATAAATTGTTGGAATCTGCGGCTTCGGCGGGAGCCCATAAGCTTCGGGTTCGCCGAGAATCAAAAAGAAGGCGTGAATACCGCGCACGGATGTTTCCTGCGGATCGTAAAGCTGCGCGTCACGGTAACCATTTTGCTGTAGTTGCTGCACGTGTTCGGCTGCGCGCGCGCGGAGATCATCCAATCGGCCAAAGACAATCGATTCGGTGGGACAAACCTTTGCACAGGCAGGTACGAGTCCGCTTTTTTGTCGATCGTAACAGAAAGTGCACTTGAATGCGCCGCCTGCATCGGCAAGCGGCTCGGGCCTGCGATCGATCACACCAAACGGGCAGGAAACGACGCAGTAGCCGCAACCGTTGCACACGTCGTTTTGCACAAGAACCGAACCGACCTCGGTGCGCACGATCGCGCCGGTTGGGCACGCTTCGAGGCAGCCGGCCTCTTCGCAATGTTTGCAGACGTCGGAGAGAAAGACCCAGCGGAATGGATCCTCGCCATTGCCACTGCCTAACGAATGGGAGCCGACGATTTGATTTCCTTTTTGACGATCTTCTTCGACAAACATCACGTGCCGCCAGGTGGAAGCGCCGAGGTGGCCGGTGTTGTCGTAAGAATTACCCGACCATGTGAAACCATCGTCAGGCACCTGGTTCCATTCCTTGCACGCGACCTCGCACGCTTTGCAACCGATACACACAGTTGGATCAGTGAAGAAACCAACCTCCACATTTTCCTGCACGTAATTGTGGCGGCGCTGGTTGGTGCTCTGTGTTCCTTCACCGATCATCGAAAAATTCAATAAGGAAAACAGGAAAGCAGGAAACAAGAGAGAAGGAGAGACGCTTTGTTTGACGCAAAATAATGCGACTCCTTTCCTATTTTCCTGCGTTCCTTATTAATAAAATTCTTCATTCTTTTCCCTCGCTGGCGTGACCGCCGCCGCTTGTGCCCGTACTGACCGACGGTTCTTCGGGGTGCAAACTGATTTGACCAGCTTGCGGCGCATATTTGTTGAGGAATTCGGCGAATGCTTGTCCGTGCGGAAGACGTCCGGGCACGATGTTGCAGGTAAGCGCCTTGGCTTCCATGATAGTGACGTTCGGTTCGCCGGAGATGGTCAGAAGATCATTGGCTGTGCCCCCGCACACGAGGCCGGCTGTGCCGTAATGATAAGGCAGCGCGGCCTGGTGCACTCGTTTCCCATTGATGCGCAACGGCCGAATCCGGCGACTGACGAGTGCGCGCGCTTCAATTGCGCCGCGCAAAGTGACAATGCAAATGTAGTCCCCTTTGTTAATCTTGAGCTCGCTCGCGAGTTCGGGCGAAATTTCGGCGAACATTTCCGGCTGCAATTCGGCGAGATGACTGAGAAAGCGCGACATGCCGCCAGCCGTATGATGTTCGGTTAGGCGATAGGTGGTCAGAACAAATGGAAACCTTGCATCGCCGGGCGGCGCGAACCGATTCTCGTTACGCGTAAACCAGTTCACCGCGGGATCGGTTGCGTGCGAATACAGGTCGTTCGATACGGGGGACTCGAGCGGTTCGTAATGAGTCGGGAACGGGCCGTCCCGCAAACCTTTTGGCACGTAAATCCAGCCCAGTCCGTCCTCGTGCAGAATAAACGGCGCATCCCCTGGAATCGCGTCTAGGCCTTCTGCGCCTACCTCTGGTTCGTAATCGGGCGCCTTGCCTTTTACAAATCCGGGCACGTCGATGCCGGTCCATTTTTCTGAGTCCCACCAGATTAATTTTTTTCGTTCACTCCAAGGACTGCCGTCCGGCCGCGCACTGGCGCGATTGTAAATGATTCGGCGATCGCTCGGCCACGCGAAGCCCCAGCCGTGACCGAGGTAATCTCTGGATTTTCGTAAGTTCGCCTTGTTCACGCCATCGCGGCCAAAAACTCCAGAGTAAATCCAGCAGCCGCACGCGGTCGATCCGTCAGCTTTTAATTCAGCGAAAGCATTCACCTGCGGGCCGTGATGAGGTTCGCCGTTTCGATCGACGCCGAAAACAACGCCATCCTCAGTTGGATGTTGGGCGTTGGACGTTGGGCGTTCGACGTTTTCTTTTTCTTCTAGGGTGTGCCAGCCGTTGATCTCTGCGAGCACGGCTTCCATGTTTGTATCGCCCAGGCTGTCTTCAGGATACCACCAGTCGAGTGCGCGCAGCGGCTCGTCGATCGGATCAGCTGAAGCTTTTGCCTTCGCGATCAAGCGCAACGCGAGTTGATGAACGAACCATGCGTCGGACCGACAATCCCCGGGCGGATCAATGGCCTTCTCGCGCCATTGCAAGAGTCGTTGCGTATTGGTGAATGCGCCTTCTTTTTCAGCATGGCCTGCCGCCGGGAAAAAGAAAACTTCGGTCTCGATGTTCTCGGGCTTCAACTCGCCGCGGTCGATCTCGGGCGATTCGCGCCAGAAATTCGCCGATTCGATTTCGACCATGTCGCGAACGACCAGCCATTTCAATTTCGACAGCGCCTTTCGCTGGAGCCGCGAATTGGGTGCGCCGACGGCTGGGTTCTGTCCCATCAAAAACATGCCCTCCATTTTTCCGTCCAGCATGTCGTAAAGGAATTCGAAGAACGAATGGTTCCCCGTGAGTTTGGGAAGCCAACCGTAGCCGAAATCGTTTTCTGCGGTCGCGTGCGTTCCGTAATAGGCCTTGAGAGTGCTGACGATGTATTCCGGGTAATGCGCCCAGAGACCGGTCTTTTTTGTGTAGTTGTCGAGATACTGCTGAAGCGTCTCGTCGCCTTTGTGCGGCATTGTGAGGTAGCCCGGAAGAATGTCGTACAGCGTTGGAATATCGGTCGAGCCTTGGATCGAAGCGTGACCGCGTAACGCCAGAATTCCGCCGCCAGGTCGGCCGATGTTGCCTAACAACAATTGCAAGATCGCCGCGGCGCGAATGATCTGCACTCCTTTGGAATGCTGCGTCCAACCAACAGCATAACAAACCGCAGCGGTATGTTCCGGGCCGGATGCGGCGACGAGCGCGTCAGCGACCTTGTGAAAAAGCTCGGGCGGGATGCCGCAGACTTTCTCCGCCATCTCCGGCGTGTAGCGAGAGAAATGTCGTTTTAGTTTCTGAAAGACGCATTGCGGGTCTTGCAATGTGAGATCGCGCTGCGGCCGACTCAGATCGCCGCCTTTGTAAAGCCAGCTCTCGCCTTCGTATGCGCGTTTCTCTTCGTTCCAGCCGGAGAAATAACCGTCCCCGTTGTCCTCCGGATCGCGATATTCGTCGCTCAAGATGCAGGACGCATTCGTGTAATAAACGACGTACTCGCGAAAAAAGAGATCGTTCTCAATTAAGTGCCGGATGAGTGCGCCGAGAAAGACGATGTCGGTACCGGCGCGAATCGGCACCCAAATATCAGCCAGTGCGCTGGTGCGCGAAAATCGCGGATCAACATGGATAATGGTCGCGCCGCGTTCCTTCGCTTTCATCACCCAGCGAAAACCGACCGGGTGCGCCTCAGCCATGGAGGAACCTTCGATTAAGATGCAATCCGCGTTGGCGACATCCTGTTGCGCGGTCGTAGCTCCGCCGCGGCCAAACGAGGTGCCCAGACCGGGCACCGTGCTGCTATGTCATATCCGCGCCTGGTTGGACACACAAACCATCCCCAGGCCGGCGGTAAAAAGTTTTTTGATCAGATAATTTTCTTCGTTATCGAGCGTGGCGCCGCCGAGATGGCAGATCGCCGTGGTGTGATTGATATTCGATCCGTCGATCTGTCTAACGAACGCCCGCTTGCGCGATTCCCACACGCGCTCTGCTACCATTTCCATCGCGCGCTCGAGCGAAATTTCCGTCCACTCTTTCGCGCGCGGCGCGCGATATTTCATTTTTGTTTCGCGCCGCGAATGCGTGAGCAACTGGTAGGATGCGGCGCCTTTCGGACAAAGATTTCCCTGACTTATCGGCGATTCCGGATCGCCCTCGATCGAAATCAGCTTTCCATTTTTGTGATAAACGAGCTGCCCGCAACCCACGCCGCAATAGGGACAAATCGAACGCGCCACCTGCGCGTCGTCCGTGCGCGCATGCATAACGCGCGTCTTTTCCGACATCGCCTCCAGCCCGGTTCCATCTTTGCGCTCGCGAATTTGACGAACAAGCGGCCATTTCGAGAGCAACGCAGTCAGCGATGTCATATCGTTTGGTTCCCGCTTAACCGACCATCTTCATTAATAGTTTGCTACCGTCAGCGGTAAAGCACAAAACCGGACAGTCGCGCTACTCTATTTATGTTGGCGAGTTCTTGGCAGCTCGCAGCCGGATATTGATCTCCGATGTGAGCGTTCGGTGGACGGGACACTTTGCCGCGATGTCCATCAGCGCCCCGTGCTGTTCCGCACTCAACGCACCGGTCAATTCAACTTCGACGTCGATTCTGTCCACCATTCCTTCCCTGGTTTCGCACTCCTCGCAGTCTTTTGCGTGAATACGCGAATGCCACAGTGAAACTTTGATGTTTTTGAGAGGAAATTTATTTCGCCGCGCGTAAAAGCCGACCGTCATTGAAGTGCAAACTCCCAGTGCCGCGAGCAAGTAATCATACGGATCGGGCCCGGCATCGCCGCCGCCAGCGCTCACGGGTTCATCGGCGATAAGACGATGCTGACCCGCAGTGATTTCCTGCTTGAAACTATCCGCGCCGCCGCGCACGACGACGTAAGGTGTTTCTATCATGGTTTTCTGTAGACATAATCCGGAATCAGGGACGCACAATACCCGCAAACGCGTCGCGGTAGCGCCAGAGAAGGAACAATTCAAGAAGCGTGACGACGAATGCTGGCGCCACCCCTGCGGGCTCGGGCGCCATCAAAATGTGGAACGCCCAAATGTTGACGATGATGGCTCCGAGAATTGTTAGACCGAGCGGAACAAAGCGGCCGACCAACACAAGCAGCCCTCCGATGAATTGGAAGCCGCCAATGACGTAAACGTAGCCGCTGGCAAAAAAGGCGTGCAAATATTCGCCTGTCACACCTTGTGGAAGCGGCGGCATCGGAAGGAAACGCAGAAACGCGTTCGAGCCGAAGACTACGAAGATGAGCCCCAGAAAAACTCGGGCAATAATGGTCACGACTTGCATTCCGGCATCGTGACCTGGTTGATGGGAAATTCCAATCCAGAACTTTCTAATTGGAGAGTTTCAATTTGTAGTGGGCGAAAATATTGTTGACACGCGTGCCGAGCGCTGGATGAGAAAAACGGCCTGGTAGCCAAAACAGAGATGAATTTGCCAAGCGTCCACATCGTAGTTCTAAACTGGAATGGCAAGCCAGATACTCTTGAGTGCCTCACAAGCCTGCAGTCTGTAAGTTATCCCAACCGGAAGATCGTTGTCGTTGACAACGGGTCCACAGACGGCTCCGAAGAGGCGATTAAGGCGGCCTTCCCTGATGTCACTTTCATCCAGACTGGCGAGAACCTGGGCTATGCAGAAGGTAATAACGTCGGCATCCACCACGCCATGGAGTGTGGAGCCGATTTCGTCTTTGTCCTGAACAACGACACGACTACGGACACCAATGTAGTGACCGCGCTGGTCGCTCAAGCCGAGAAAAACGCCAATGCGGCCGTACTAGGCCCGAAGATATACTTTTACGAGCGGCCCGATATCATCAACTCAGCCGGTGGACATTTGGATTACGAGACCTTGGTGCGCGGGCATATCGGCTACGGCGTAAGGGATGACGGCACCGTGTACGCATCTGTTGCTGCGGTTGAATGGATCACCGGCTGCGCAATGCTCCTGCGCCTATCGGTCCTGCGCGAAGTTGGATTTTTCGACCGCGACTTTTTCCTGATCTGCGAGGAGCTTGATCTCTGCACCAGAATCCGCAAGCGAGGTTTCGAAATCTTATTCGTGCCAGAGGCCAAA
Source organism: Verrucomicrobiota bacterium (assembly GCA_003217895.1). Lineage (GTDB taxonomy): Bacteria > Verrucomicrobiota > Verrucomicrobiia > Chthoniobacterales > UBA10450 > Udaeobacter. The sequence continues at coordinate 15,530 of QHMS01000108.1, read as the reverse complement.
CTGTGGCACAAGGTATCCGCTGCTTTCGACGGGAACTTCTCCGCGGTGTACTGCTATTACTTCTTTCGCAACAGCCTTCTCTATGTCTGGAAGAACTTCCCGGACCGGAGGTTCGTCTTGTACCGGAAAGTTTTCAGTGATAGCCGGGAATTCTATCATCGGCTGAAACGAAGTGGTGACGCAGACTATCGGCGCAAGGGGTTCTGCATCCTGATGGGTGTCATCCATTTCTTTACCGGCGTCCGGGGTAAAGCTCCTGAGTGGGTCCTCAAGATCAAGTTCTCGCGTGAAGCCATTTGCCGCGGAAATCGAGGAAGCCGAGAGCATCGATCTATTCCGGTCGGAGATAAGCACTGAGCGAATCACCGTTATTTAAAGCCGGAGGCACGATGAAGATTCATTTCGTCAATGTGCGCACCATGCACCATTCGGCCCATTCCGGGTACGACCGTTTAATGGACTACGTCTCCCAAGCCCCGCTTTCCACATCCCGTGTCTGGAAGAAGATGTCCGATCGAGAGCGGAAGCGGGCGTACCATCAGGCCAAAGAGCAGATCAGCTGGTACAATCTCTCCGACTTGGAGATGGAGACCAACGTTAACGCGCTTGATCCGCGGGTTGGAAAACATGTCTGTCATTTTCTTTACGGCGAGAACTCCGTGTATCACATCAAGAAATCTGATAACCCGAGAAAGAAGATTTTCGTCAGCTTCCACCAGCCCCCGGAAGTTCATCAGCAATTCATCAGAACTCGGGAACCGCTGCAGAGCATCGATGGGTTGATTGTGGTCGGGACAAACCAGATTCCGTTCTTCGAGCAGTACATGGACCGCTCAAACATCCACTTCATACCGCACGGTGTGGACACGGATTTCTTCAAACCTGGCCCAACGACAGCAAAGATCACAAACAAGGTATTATTCGTGGGAAACTGGTTGCGGGATTTCGAGACACTTGTGGCCGTTGCCGAAATTCTGGCCGCAAAGGCGCCTGAGGTCGTCCTCGACATCGTCACCCTGGAGCGGAATAAGCTCCTTTTTGAAGGATGCGGAAATGTCGTATTCAGCTCTGGAATATCCGAAGACCTGCTGCTTCGGAAGTACTGGGAAGCGTCCCTGCTGTTTGTCCCCATGAAGGATTGCACTGCCAACAATTCCGTTCTGGAAGGGATGGCCTGCGGCCTGCCGATTGTTACCACTGACATTGGCGGCATGCGCGATTACCTCGATGAAAGTTGCGCCGTATTGTGCAATCGCGGTGACGCTGCGGGAATGGCAGAAGCAATCATCGCGCTTCTGTCCGACCGTAAGCGCAGCGCTGAATTGGGAGCCAGATCCAGAGAGAAGTCGCTGCAGTTCTCCTGGCCTAAGGTGGCCGATATGTTGCGTGCTGCTTACCAGAAATCGTTTGAAGCGCAGAGAGATTCAGGGCGTCGGAACCCAAATTGTGCCTAGCCGGTTGCTGCCACTTCTTCCGTTTGCACGAATGGCGGAACGGGGCAGTCGAGTGCATCGGCAATCGCGCGCAGTAGCTCTGCTTCACCTTGTTGGATGACGCCATCGGCAGCGACCGTTTGCGCGCACGCGCCAAGGAGATTTTTCTTGATCTGTGGCACTGCCTGGCTGAGGCGCTCGAGAGCCGCATCCATGTTCGACAGATCGCACTCGTCTGGCGGCAACAATGGGATTTTGCAGTGCGCGGCCTGGCTTAAATAGTCCGCGCCCTTTGCAAATGCAGCGGACAACTCACTTTCATTTTCTTGTCCCGCATAGGCAGTAGCCGATAGCAGCACGCCACAGTCGTGCGCCAATGGATGCAATGCATAGAACTGCGTGACCGGCCTTCGTTCGGGAAGAAAATAGGTGTCGAGATGTCGCGCCACGATTTTTTGAAGCATGTATGCGAACAAATCATTTTTGTCGTTGCTCGCTGCGAGGGTTCCTATAGCTGCGCGGAACTGCTGGAATTGCTCGGGAGGAAGGCGGCGCAGCGCCGGCAGTGCGAGGTCAAGTGCAGGAATTTTGGCCTGCACCGGCATAACTTGAACTTCAGGCCAGATACGCGCGGTCTCGTTCAGCATGGCTTCGGACGCGACGCTGGCGAGAACTTCGAACTGTTTCTCGTGCACAGATGGTTCGCTTGCGAGGAGAAGTGCGCAAACCAGGCCGCTGGCTCCAAACGGATCGCGTGCGGCGGCTTCGATTGCCGGCGGAATCGCCTGGCGAAGATCGGCCGCATAAGCCAGATGCTGCGTTGTTGCCTGGCCGACGGTAGCAACAACCGTGTGCTCTGCCACAAACGGCGCCACAAAGCGACTCGCTCCAGCGTGGGCCGCGGGAATTTCCGCTGTCGCAGATACCTGCGGTGCAGGCGGGATCGCGGAAGCCGGCTCTTCTATCACGCGCGGAAATTTCCCGTCAAAGCTCGGATCCAAAGCACGAATGCGTTCGGTTAACGGGGGATGCGTAGAAAAAAGTGAGTTGCCCACACCGTTTGCGAAAAACAGGTGGCTGGCTTCTTCGGCATGCGGCGATTCGATTCGGGAACCATAAGCGAGCCCCCCAATTTTCTTCAGCGCGCCCGCCAACCCAGCCGGATTGCGCGTGAATTGCGCGGCCGCAGCGTCGGCCAGCAGCTCGCGCTGGCGGCTAACCGCAGCCTGGATCAATCGTCCGAAGAACGCGCCTGCCCAGCCAACGACAATGAGCGCCAGACCAACCAACGGTAGCGGATTCTTGCTTCCACGCGTCCGGATGAGTACCCGGCCGATAACGGTCAGGCAAAGAATTCCAAAGACGAGACCCATGAGGCGCAAATTAAGCCGCATGTCGCCGTTGAGAATGTGGCTGAACTCGTGAGCGATAACTCCCTGTAGTTCGTCACGCGAAAGTAGTTTCATACAGCCGCGCGTCACGCTGATAGCCGCATCGCTTGTGGAATGCCCCGCAGCAAATGCGTTGATCCCCGCCTCGTCGTCCATGACGTAAACCTGCGGAACAGGCACCCCCGAGGCGATGGACATTTCTTCTACCACGTTCAGTAGCTTGCGTTCGTCGTTGTCGCTGGTGTTCGAATCAATTAAACGGCCGCCCAGTAACTCGGCGACCACGCTGCCGCCACTGGCCAGTTGCAATGTTTTGAAAACGCTCCCGATAGAAATTACTGCGAGCGTGCCAAGCGTTATCCAGAGCAGCAGCTCGGCCTTTGGCCCAACCGCCAGGCCGCCGAGGATCAGCGAGAGGGCGACGTTGATGACGACAACGAGCGACAGAACGGCGGCGGCAAAGTAAAATACCAGGAGCTTGGTATGCCGTCGGGCTTCATCCTGGCGTTCGAAGAAGTCCACAGGTGATTTTGGCGGAGCGGACCTAAAACGCGACTTTCGGCGCTTCTTTTTGTTCCGGCTTCTCGATGACGAAAAGTTCAGCCGGCCCGAAATTAAACGTGTTCGCGATGAAGTTAGTTGGGAAAACTTCGCGGCGCGTGTTGTAACTCATCACCGCATCATTGTAAGCCTGACGCGCAAAAGAGATTTTGTTTTCGGTCGAAGTCAGCTCTTCCATCAAATTCAACATTGTCGTGTTCGCCTTGAGGTTAGGGTACGCCTCCGCCAACGCAAACAGCCGGCCCAGGACGCCGGACAACGCGCTTTCGGCCGAAGAAATCTCTTTCATGGCAGAAGCGTCGCCTGGATTTTGCGCGGCGCGAGTATTGGCCGAGGCCGCAGCATTCCTCGCTGTGATGACGGCTTCGAGCGTCCCTCGCTCATGTTGGAGATAGCCTTTGGCGGTTTCGACCAGATTCGGGATGAGGTCGTAGCGCCGTTTAAGTTGCACATCAATTTGCGAGTAGGCGTTCTTGTAGCGATTGCGCAATGTGACGAGCGCATTGTATCCGCCGATAACGAACACGAGCACGAAGATCCCGATTAGAATGACAGCGCCGATGAACATCAGGCCGATTATCATAAAGACATTCTTTAGGCTCGCTCATTGCTATGCCAAAGCGGCAGCGCCGGCAATAAAAATTCCCGCGGCCTGCCAACTGGAGCAGTTATGATTTTTCGCGAAACACGTCGTTCAAGTCCGCGGAAGGAGCGTTATCGGCCAGGAGATTGAATGTGCCGTTTGTTTTGATGTCTTGCGCGGCGCGGAGGAATGCGCCCCATGCGGCGAGCGCAAGACCGGAACCAACAGAGATGCGGCGCACGCCGAGATCAGCCAGTTGAGAGACAGAAAGCTGATGATTGAATCCGGAGACGAGGACGTTCACAGGTTTCGGCGCGACCGTCTTCACGATCTGCGCGATCTCAGCCGGATTACTGACGCCGGGCGCATAGAGACAATCGGCTCCGGCTTCGTCGTAGGCGGCGAGTCGTTCGAGCGCGGTATGCAATGGATCGGGATCGTGCACCAGCCACGCTTCACAACGCCCCGTTAGCACGACTCCGGTTTTCGAAGTATCAATTGCAGCGCGTGCGGCGCGAATGCGTTCGACCGCGAGTTGCTTTTCATACAGCGGCGAATCCGTGCGACCTGTATTGTCTTCGATCGACAGACCAGCCACGCCAGTTGCAAGACAGAGTCGTACGTTGGCTGCGATGCCTTCGGGTTCGTCAGCATAGCCGGCCATGAAATCCGCGTTTACCGGCAGCGAAGTCGTTTCCGCAATTTCGCGGATGTGGTCGAGCATTTCATCACGCGCGACTGCGCCGTCGCTTTTCCCATGCGAGAAAGCGAAGCCTGCCGAAGTGGTGGCGAGCGCTTTGAATCCGAGGCGTTCCAGATAAATCGCCGTTCCGATATCCCACGGATTTGGAAGCACGAAGCAACCCGATTCGTGCATCGCGCGAAATTTTGCGGCGGCCGGCCTGTCTCGCGTTGACGTCATCTTTGAACCTTAGCGATCTTAGAATGTCATCCTGATCCCGCGGGGGCGGGAGAAGAATCTCGGATTAATTTTGGAGCGACCGCCAACAGAATGGCCAGAGATGTTTCGCTTCGCTCGACATGACAGCGCTATTTATGTTTCCAGATCTGTCGCAGCGGACCGTCGGCGCCGTAGATTGGATCGTTGTCTGGAATTGGTAGAGCCGCGATTCTCTCATCGGCTCTGGGTCGCTCGCCTGGCTGACCTCGGAGCAGATCCCATTCGCGTCCATCGGGGTAGGCTCCAACAACTGCAAAGTCCGCGCTGGCGCCGATCTTCTGGTGAGCAACCCCGGCTGGAATCACGATGACGTCGCCGGCGTACACCTTGACGTCGCTGCTTTGCTTGGCGCCGACTCGCAAGGTCGCAGCACCACAATAAACGCCAAGCGCTTCATGCGTGGTGCTGTGATAATGAGCAAAGGAATAGACACCGTTTCGCCACGAATTGGTCCAATCGTTCTCCGCAAAGCATTGTTCAATAATGGAAGCGCGATCTTCCACCTCCGTTGTGAATGCCTGCCGATAAACCAGCAAAGGCAGGCCGCTGTTTGGGAAAACGCCGTCGTCCTTAAAACGGAACTGCTCCGGGGCAACGAATTCCTGCTGTTTAACCGTCGGATGGGCTCGCATATGTAACGCAATATCGCGCCAGAAAAGCGAACCGGTCGCATTCGTCAATCTTCTCGTCAAACTTCGAGTATTGCGTTTGCAAATACCAAGCGCATGGAAGACGCGTAATGTTCAGCCAGCGCCTCTCACAACGAACAAAGAAACAAGACAAAATGCAAAAAATAACCCCATTTCTATGGTTTGATCATGAGGCTGAAGACGCAGCGAAGTTTTACACGTCCATTTTCAAAAATTCGAAGATCGGAAGAATTTTCCGGTACACGGAACAAGCAGCCGAGAAAACTGGAAGGCCGGTTGGCTCGGTGCTGACCATTGAATTCGAGATCTACGGCCAGCAATTCGTGGCGCTGAATGGCGGTCCACTTTTCAAATTTAATGAATCGATTTCATTCGTCGTGAACTGCGATTCGCAGGAAGAAGTGGATTATTTCTGGCAGAAACTGACCGCTGACAGTGGAGAGGAGTCAGCGTGCGGCTGGCTCAAGGACAAATTCGGTTTGTCGTGGCAGGTCGTGCCCACTGTCTTGATCGATATGTTGCACGATGAAGATTCCGAAAAATCCGCACGAGTTACGAATGCGATGCTTCAAATGAAGAAGATCGACATCAAAGCGCTAAAGGACGCTTACGCAGGAAAATGATTCGTTAAGTCCGTTTGTGCCGTTGCCATGTTGAGCGAAGGCCAAATATTTCTGGTCTGTTTTCATGTGAGAACCCAGGAGAAATCCAGAGATTCTTCGCTTCGCTTAGAATGACAACGACATGATCTGCAGTTAGAAGTTTAATCAATGAGCAAAGTTCGAGTTTTAGTTGGCACAAGGAAGGGCGCGTTCATCCTGACGTCGGATGGCGTGCGTAAACGATGGAAAGTCAGCGGCCCGCATTTCGCGGGCTGGGAGATTTATCACATGAAAGGTTCGGCGGTTAATCCCGACCGAATCTACGCCTCGCAGACCAGCGGTTGGTTTGGGCAGATCATTCAGCGCTCAGACGACGGCGGCAAAAAGTGGAACACACCGGGCAGCAGTCCTGAAGAATTAAAAAGTCCGGATGGTATGTCCAAAGCGGAAAGCAACAAGTTCGTTTACGACACGTCGCCTGAAACCGGCAAACCACTCACGACACACCAGTGGTACGACGGCACGCAGCATCCGTGGGAGTTCAAGCGCGTCTGGCATTTGGAACCATCGCTCCAGGATCCCGATCACGTTTACGCAGGCGTGGAAGACGCCGCATTGTTCGAATCAAAAGACGGCGGCAAATCGTGGCACGAACTCGCGGGGCTACGCGGCAGCGATACCGGTCCGAAATGGCAGCCAGGCGCGGGCGGCATGTGTTTGCACACGATTCTTCTCGATGCGAGCAATCCGAATCGAATTTCCATCGCGATATCCGCTGCCGGCACGTTTCGCACAGATGACGGCGGTAAAACCTGGAAACCAATCAATCGCGGCCTGCATTCACAATTTCTTCCGGATCCAACAGCGGAAGTTGGCCATTGCGTGCATCGCATCGCGTTCCATCCGTCGCGGCCGAATACGTTGTTCATGCAAAAACATTGGGATGTGATGCGCAGCGACAATGGCGGTGATTCATGGCAGGAGGTCAGCGGAAATTTGCCAACTGATTTCGGATTTCCAATCGACGTGCACGCGCACGAGCCGGAAACGATTTACGTCGTTCCGATCAAGAGCGATTCCGAGCATTATCCGCTGAAGGGCAGATTGCGCGTGTACCGTAGCCGGGCTGGCGGTAACGAATGGGAAGCGCTCACCAAGGGTCTGCCGCAACGCAATTGCTACGTCAACGTGCTGCGCGATGCGATGTCTGTCGATTCGCTCGAGCCGTGCGGCATTTACTTCGGAACGACTGGCGGCCAAGTTTATGCATCGGCCGATTCGGGAGATAGCTGGAAGGCGATCGTGCACGATCTGCCCGCGGTGCTTTCCGTTGAAGTCCAGACGCTCCCATGATACACGTCGTTCTTCCGCCTCACCTGCGTACGCTGGCGCGCGTCGATGGCGAAACGGAACTCGAGGTCAAGACTCCTGTGACTCAGCGTTCGGTGCTCGACGCGCTCGAAGCGAAATATCCGATGCTTCGGGGAACGATACGCGATCACGTTACGCAACTTCGCCGGCCGATGGTTCGATTTTTCGCCTGTGGCGAAGATTTATCTCATGAACCACCCGATGCTCCACTCCCTGATGCGATCGCAAAGGGATCCGAACCGTTTGTGATCATTGGAGCTATAGCTGGGGGCTGACCGCGATCACACCCGCGTCGACCAATCCCGAGTTGTAGGGGAAATGTCCGGCGCTTGACACAGCGTCTCCACAACTCGCCGCGTTTGAGATCTCGACTCACATGTCTTGCGCATTGTTGATGGGTTGCAACGCTTGAATCGTCTCGATATGCTCGCGCGCATGTCGGGAAAGGCAGAACAAGCGCGGGAGGCCAAAAACGCCCTGCATCTGGGAGACGCCATACGCGGGGAGATTGCGCTGCTAATCGGCTTGGGAACCGCGGCGATCTTTCTCGCAGCTGGAAGCCAGTTGGTCGAAATCGTTGCGTACCCAGGTGCGATGATCGTTGTCTTGATCTGGCTTTTTGCCGTTATCCTTTGGTCTGCAATATCCGCTGCGCGGCATGCTGACTGTCTTGCTATCAAGTGGGGCGAGCCTTACGGAACTTTAGTCCTCACGCTGTCCGCGATCACCATTGAGGTCGTCGTGGTTTCTACCGCGATGTTGCACGGCGAGAATAATCCCACCCTTGGGCGGGACGCGGTTTTCAGCGTGATTATGATCGCTCTCAATGGGTTCGTTGGCCTCTGCCTGTTGATGGGTGGGTTGCGCTATCGCGAGCAACATTACAACCTGCAAGGCGTTAACTCTTATCTCAACGTGATCATGACACTGGCAGTGGTGGGTTTGGTGCTGCCGAATTTTACTACTACGACCAGCGGACCAACATTCTCCGTCGAGCAGGAGATTTTTCTTCTCGTAATATCGCTGTTGCTTTACGCGATTTTTTTGCTCATTCAGACGGTGCGCCACCGCCGTTATTTCATTGATTCAAACCACGCTGTTGCAGCGGCAAGTTCCGCTCATCATTCACTGCGGGTACGGTCAACGGGCTTTCATGCAGCAATGCTGCTGCTTTACCTGATCACGGTAATTTTGCTGGCGGAAAAGTTTGCCATCCCACTGGACAACAGCATCGAGAGATTTGGTTTGCCTCAGGAGTTTGGCGGCGCAATGATCGCTGCTTTGGTGCTTGCGCCAGAAGGAATAGGCGCCATTGAGGCGAGTTTGCAGAATGAGCTGCAGCGTTCGATAAATATTCTGCTCGGCTCCGTGCTGGCGACGATTGGGCTAACGATTCCCGCGGTATTGACGATCGGGTTGGTCACAAAACGATCGGTCACACTTGGTGTGCAAGGCGGGAATCTTCCGCTTCTGCTATTAACGCTCGCTGTGAGCGTGGTTACGTTTACCAGCAGAAAAACAAATGTCTTGCAGGGCTGCATCCATTTGCTGCTGTTTGCTGTATTTGTGCTGCTGATTTTTGCGCCGTGAGTTTCAGCGCGTCTCAAGCGATATGTCTTGCTGTAGCCACGCCCCTGTGGCGTTATCCGTTTGGGCGACGCCATTGACGGCGCACAGCGCCGCGGCTACGGCCGCTTCGGTCTGCGACGTATTCGCTCATACTTCTCGATGCATCACGACGGCGTCCGGCTTTTGTTCGATGATCTTGAATCCGAACCGCTCATAGAGACGCAACAACGGTTTGCCGGCTACGAAGCTCAGGCAGATCGTTGACTGCTCGGGATTGGCGCGGACCAACTGGGTCAACAGTGCCGTACCGATGCCGTGCCTGCGATGCTCCGGCTTTACGGCAAAAGCGAGTTCTGGCGGCGCGTCAGGCTTATCGATTGGTCGCCGCAGCCAGACTGCACCCAATAGCGATCCATCCTTTTTATGATGCGCGACAAATCCAGTGTCCCCGGCGCGGCCCCAACTTTCGACGTAACGGGAGAATTCCGGCTGGTGCACGATGTCGCGTGATGGGCGCTCCTTTTTGCTGAGCGAAGAGAGGCCCTGATACAACATTTCCCACAGAATAGGTTCGTCTTTAGCCGCTAAAGCACGAATTACGTAATCCATGGCAATTGGTATCGCATCGCAATGGTCGCCGATTACCGAACAATTACCAGTGCGAGCTCCAAGTGTAACAATCGCGTGGTAATCTCGCCGCAACAAGGCGACCCTCACACCACATGGCAGCAGATCGCGATTACATTCTCGGTACGCACGAAGAAGAAATTTCCAGACTCGGCCTGCAGCATGACGTGTGGCGTCCGGTTGTGCTCGATTGCTGGAAGCGGGCTGGCATCACTGCTGGCAAACGTGTTCTCGATATCGGCGCAGGTCCCGGATATGCCGCTATCGATCTTGCGGAAATTGTCGGACCGAACGGCGAAGTCGTTGCGCTCGAGCGGTCCAGCAATTTTGTGAAGGCGTTTCGCGAAATGGTTCGCACACGCTTGCTCGCCAACGTTCAGATTCACGAGATCGATTTGATGACTGACGATTTGCCCGCAGGCGATTACGATTTCGCCTGGTGCCGCTGGGTGGTCTCATTCGTTGACGATTCTGCGTTGCTGATTCAAAAACTTGGCCGCGTCATGCCAAAGGGAAGTTTGTCCATCTTCCACGAGTACGGCCATTACGCGACGTGGCGCTTTTTTCCGCGCCTGCCGATGCAGGAGCGGTTCCGCGAACATGTGATAGCGGCGTGGCGCGAATCCGGCGGCGAACCCGACGGCGCAGCGCGGTTGCCGGAGCTGCTTGCGGACAACGGTTTTGTGATTCGCTCAGCCCAGCCACACGTCTTTTGCCTGCGTCCAGACGATTACATGTGGCAGTGGCCAGCTACATTCATTGAAATTTATCTTTCCCGACTCATCCAAATGGGGCGAATCGATCAAAAATTCTCGGACAAAGTTCGTGCAGACCTAGCGAGGGCGGAAACAAATCATTCATTCATGCTGACGCCACTGGTGCTCGAAATTATTGCTGAAAAAATGGATTGAGCGATTCGCTCCGAAAGCTTTGGCGAGTTCAATGCGGACGCAAATACATGGTGCCGCTGACGAAATCGAAGATAGCGCGATTTATCGACAGGTACTCGACGCCGATTATTCCAGCGACGAGAGGATGCGACCGCAATATTTCCGGGTTGAAGCGAACGACTGATGCGCTTCCATTTTGGATTCGGTAATTGCCGATCTGTAGCGAAGGAAACGTGGTGATCCCGACTGAGGTCGAACCGCTGAGGCCATCGGCGACGAGCCGCGTTGGCGCAACTTTCAACTTGCTGCGGGCGGCAAAATCGACATCCAACGTGGTGACGTAGCCGCCAGTATCGACGATGAAATAGCACGGAAAGCCGTTCAATGCGCCGGCAACAAGGATGTGATGACCTTTGAGCAGAAGCGGCACGGCCGTGTAACCTTGCCCTGAGAGGATTGATTTGATTCCGGAGCCGACGCTGTTGCCTGGCCGCGACGACCGCAGATAAACCAAATGATTTCGCAGATCGAGAACGGCGCCAAAACTGACCAACTCACGCAGCCCGAACAGGCCGTTTGAATGCGCGCGGCTGAACCCGGTATCGGCGCTGCCCGACGCGACCGTTACGGGCACATTGGTCAACGTGCAATTGCCAGTGGTCAGGGCTCTAATCGTTGTCAGGCCGTAAAAATCGCGAGCTTGTCCGAACGCTCCGTTAACAAGCTCGCTTGTCGTTGATTCATTTAGATTCAGTCCCTTGAGACTCGATCGAAAGATCAACGTGCTTGGCGAGCCGGTATCGACAACAAGATTAGCGGGTTTGCCACTCGTCTGAATGGGCAAATGAAAAAAATTTCCGAGCTGAACCAATTGGGCTCCACCGTATCCATTCTTCGTTAAATAAAGGCCAAGCCCATCGAGTCTCACCGCACCGTGGCCGATGTCGGGGTGTAACAGTAGGATTATCGCAGCGATAAGGACGCGCGTACGCCAGGTTAAGCCCATAGAGGCCTTTTAGCATCCAGCGCCAGCCAAGCCAAGCCGTAATGCGTCTGCCTTTAGGGCAGCGACCACGTTTGCGATCACGTCGTCAAGCGGCATGCCAAGCGCCTCCGCGCCGCGGACGATGTCATCGCGATTCACGGCGCGAGCGAACGCCTTGTCTTTCATCTTCTTTTTCACCGCTCGGACGTCGACATCATGAATGCTTTTCGTGGGTCGGACCAGCGCGACCGCGACGACGAAGCTGCTTAGTTCATCCACCGCGTAGAGTGTTTTCTCAAGAGATGTCTCCCGCGAGATGCCTGAATAGTCGGCGTGCGAGAGGATCGCGCGGCAAATTTCTTCGCTCCAACCGTGCTCGCGTAACCACGCTATACCCACGAACGGATGGCCTTCAGTTGGGCTGTGTTCCAGATTCGGATGACGCTCATAATCCATGTCGTGCAATAAACCAACTGCCTCCCAAAGATCGGCATCTTCACCGCGCAACTGCGCGAAATGCTTCATCGAATCTGCCACCGCGTAGCAATGTTTTCGGAGGCTTTCGGATTGGACCCAATCGTGCAGAATATTGAGCGCACGCGCGGCGAGCGTTTCGTTCATTGGCTGAACCTACAGGGTTTTAATTAATAGTGTAGCCGGCGCGGGCCGCCTCTCTCCTTAGTCAAGGGGGAGGGGATTGAGGTCAAGGGGTTCCGCAGCGCTGGCTAATCTTGGATAAAAGACTTTAATGAATAGAGACGTTGTCGCCTGGTTTTATTTTTGTCGCGAGACGCACGACGTCCCAGTTGGCAAGACGAACGCACCCGTGGCTTGCGGCACGGCCAATCGAACCAGGGTCGTTGGTGCCGTGGATACCGATGCCTTTCTTGTTGAGCGCGATCCACATTACGCCAACCGGATTACGAGGTCCCGGCGGAAGCAAATGGAAATTACCGCTCCGTTTCCCATGTTGGAGCATTTCCTTGTCGTAACGGAAAGTGGGCATCTTGGTGATGCGGCTTACTTTCCACTCGCCAATGGGCGAAGCCGTCTGCGCCGAGCCAATCGTCACAGGATAAGCAGCGATGAGCTTCTCTCCTTGAAATATTCCGAGCATGTTGGCTTTGGTGTCGATCTTGATGCCGATGGGCGCTGATGCGGCTTCGTCTTTCTGCGGCTGGTTGCCGTCGGCGCTTTCATTTTGCCGTTCGGACTGATACTCGACTTCGTTCGCAGGCTGCGCGTTAATCTCGCTGCCGGGCTTGATCTCCTTTACAGCCCCGAGTTCAAATGGTTCGACATTCGGTACCGTGAGCTGATCGCCGGCTTTGATGTTTTTCATTTTGCCTGGATTAAGTTGCTCCAGCAAATGAACGTCGCTGTGGAATTTCTCGGCGATGGCGTCGGCCGCATTCGGTAACGGTATAGGGAACGAACACAGGACCCACGCTGTCGAGATCAAGACCGGTAATGTCGGGCGCAACATTCGATTTAGTCTTTTTCTGTACAGGAGGGGCTTGTGATTGTTCGCCGCGCGATTGCCGATAGAGGGCAAGCGCCTTCCAGGTGAACTTGTTATAAGTTCCATCGAGTTTACCGGGACTGAAGTTGGCTCGATCAAGAAAAATCTGGAGACGAGCGGCTGCTTCAGTGTTCGCCTTATTCGGAGTTCGCTCGCGGGGCTTTTTCCGCGCTGCCGCTGGCAGAACGCCACTTGATATCAAGATGGCGACGATTGCAAAACGAAACAGAATCTTCACATGCAAACAAAACGCGCCTTCACTGTCCCGCCGTTTAAGACAGAACAGTAAGGCGCGATGGAGACAAACTGGGTTAGATCTTAATCCTCATCGAGGATTACGCGATCAACCATCATGCTGTCGCCGGTCCCAACGTAATGAACGCGGACGGGAACCCCTACTTTGACTCTTGTTTTCACCGTAGTCTCGTCCAACGGTTTGCCGCTGCGGGTCACATAAGTGACGCTCTTGCCAAAGCGATAACGCACCGGGCCGCTACTTTCCTTGAGAACGATCGCACTCCCGGGAGTGTACTCTGTGATCGTCCCGCTGGCATCAGTTGTGGTCGTTGTGGTGGTAGTTTCAGAAACTTGTCCCCACGCAAATGGCGCTACACACGCCAAGGCAATACTTAGAAGTAATTTCTTCATTAATTTCCCCTTTCTTTGTTTAGTTCCATGGCAATAAACCTCCCTCTTCCGGTTGATTTACGCCGGACGGAAGAGCTTACCGCCATATTGGATTCGGATTCGGCCCGCATGCCGGACGTTTGGAAATTTGCGCCCACTGTAGGGCAGGCGCTTCGCCTGCAAATCTCGGCAACCGATGAGGTTGCCCTCCAAAACATCATCGGCGACATGCGTGTCATCCGTGATTATTCTAATCTTAGTGAAATTCTGGATTGGCACGTCGGGTTTTCAATACGCGGAGTGGAAAGGAAAATTTTATCCCGAAGATTTGCCCGCGGCGAAAATGCTGCCGTTTTACGCCGAGCGATTCTCGACGACAGAAATCAATTACACTTTTCATCGGATCCCGGCGGTAAAGACGATTGAGAATTGGAAAACGCTTACGCCGGAAAATTTTCGGTTCGCGCTGAAAGCACCGCAGAGAGTTACGCACTGGTCAAAGCTGCGCGATTGTGCTGACACGCTGGAATACTTTTTGAAAGTTGCCGGCGGTCTCGGCGAGCGACTCGGCCCGGTCTTGTTTCAACTGCCGCCGACTTTCAAAAAAGATGCGGATGTCTTGAGTTCATTTCTTCGCGAACTCCCGGACATGCGCGCCGCGTTCGAGTTCCGTCACGAGTCATGGTTCGACGACGAAATTTTTGATCTGCTCAGAATGCGCAACATCGCGTTGTGCATCGCCGACACCGATGCGCTGAGCACGCCGAAGAAAATGATTGCCGACTACGGCTATCTGCGCCTCCGGCGTGAAGATTACACAGACACGGACGTAAAACGCTGGTCCGAGTTTGTCGGCGAACAAGCCTCAAATTGGAAGGATGCGTTCGTCTATTTCAAACATGAAGAGAGCGGCATCGGTCCCAAGCTCGCCAAGCAAATGATGGAATTGCTGGGGTGATGCTCGACGGCTAGCGGCCGATCAGGATAAAAATTCCCGCGAGCAGCGCCAGCACGCCAGTGATAATGCCAATCCCAAGTCCGGTGAGAGTAAGGATTCCCACCGCAATAAGATAAATCGCGAGCAGAAGCATGCCGATATTTTTTGTAATGTTCATGCCTTGAGTATCCATAAGTGCGCCCGCGATTGACAATCCTGAAGGCGCTTCATCACCCGATAATCTCAGCGGCGCAATGATGAATCCGAGAAGAGAGTAGCGTTTCACGATGAAGTGGTTCTGCGCGATTTCCAATCGATTTGCCAAATAATCGCAAGTTCAAGAAACCGCTGGCTCCTTGATTTTGATTGGCAGACGAATCGCCCGCCCTACAATTTCGTATGGCCTCGGTTGCTGAGAATCTTGCAAACGTGCGTGAACAGATCGCGCACGCGGCGACGAAGGCCGGGCGCAGTGTGGACGACATTGAGCTCGTTGCGATCACGAAAACGCATCCGGCCGAGAAAGTGCGCGAGGCGATTGAAGCTGGGCAGACATTATTCGGCGAAAGCCGCGTACAGGAGGCCCGCGCAAAAATTCCCAAGTTGCCGTCGAATATGCGTTGGCATTTCATCGGGCATCTCCAGAAAAACAAAATTCGCCATGCGCTTCCACTGTTCGAACTTTTTCACGGTGTTGATTCTCTTGCATTGGCGCAGGAGATGGACCGAATCGCGGAAGAAGAAGGATTGCATCCTCGCATCTTGTTGGAGGTAAATGTGAAGGGCGAGGGGAGCAAGTTTGGGTTCTCGCCTGAGAACGT
>QHMS01000239.1 GCA_003217895.1 Verrucomicrobiota bacterium | reverse complement strand
ATGGTGCAAATGACCAATGAGCCGAGAATACCAATCGGCATATCCCGCTTGGGATTGCGCGCTTCCTGCGCCGCGGTCGACACCGCATCGAACCCGATGTACGCAAAGAACACAACCCCTGCGGCCCCGAGGATTCCGAGAATTCCGCCGTAGGCGTGGTGAATTCCTTGCGGCGTGACATAACTTGTTGGCGCCGGAATCAGCGGCGTGTGGTTGGCAGGATTGATGAACCGCCACCCGATGCCGATCACGAGTAAGACGATAGTCACTTTTAGAATGACGATGATTCCATTTACGAACGCTGATTCTTTAGTGCCGCGAATCAGCAACAACGTCAGCAGCAGGAGAATGAACACGGCAGGTATGTTCATGGCGCCATGCACACCGGTCGCGATGTCGTGCTCGAACGGCGAATGCGACCATTGGTACGGTATTCGCAAACCGAACCAATCGAGCACGCGGTTGGCGTACGCACTCCATGCGATCGACACGGTTGCCGCGCCCACTGCATATTCGAGGATCAGGTCCCATCCGATGATCCAAGCGACAAATTCACCCATCGTCGCGTACGAATAGGTGTAGGCGCTGCCAGCGACCGGAATCATGGACGCGAATTCGGCATAGCAGAGTCCCGCGAATGCGCAGCCCACACCTGCAACGACGAACGCGAGCACAACCGAAGGGCCCGCGCGGTCTGCAATTGCGGCCGCAGTTCGAACAAACAGGCCGGCGCCGATGATTGCGCCGATCCCTAACATCACCAGATTAGTCGGACCTAGAGAGCGTTTGAGCGTGTGTTCACCGACTTCCTGCGCTTCGCCCATCAGGCGATTTAGGGGCTTTCTCGCGAATAGATCTGCCATGCGTTTCTCTCCTTGTTGGAATGGTGAGTTTCTACGTCAAATCGAACCGCTTGTCTCAGGGGCAGGCTGCGGTTTTGTGCCGAAAACCTTCCAGAGAAAATAAACAGGCACGCCGGTGAGCACGATCATCAGCCCGGGCCAGGTGGTCGCTGTTTGATAGACGAAAAGCACAAAAAGAATCACGGCGGCTCCAACGATGTAAAGAGCCGGCACGATCGGATACCCAAATGCCTTGTACGGACGCTCGGCGTCCGGCCGTTTCCACCGCAGCAGAAAAATCCCGACAATCGTCAGAATGTAAAAGATGAGCGCGGCTGAGATTACGTAGTCGAGCAAATTTCCATAGAGATTGCCGTAGCCCGTCACGTTTCCTGCGGCATCTGTTTTCACGGTGCGTGGTAACACCAGAATCCCGGCCCAAATTCCTTGAATGATGAGACCCCACGCGGGGACGCGGTGTGTGTTCAACTCGCCGACGCGTCGAAAGAACAGACCGTCTTTGGCCATTGCGTAGTAAGCGCGCGCGCCGGCGAGGATCAGTCCGTTGTTGCAACCGAAAGTGGAAACCATGATCGCGATCGCCATGATCGTTGCGCCCGCACCGGGGAAAATGACATTCGCCGTTTCGGAAGCGACCCGATCGCTCGGCGCATTCTGGATTGCGCTGAATGGGAGGGCCGCCAGATAGGCAACATTTGCGAGCAAATAAAGTCCGATCACCAGAAATGTGCCGAACGCGAGCGACAACGGCACGTTGCGTCGCGGATCTTTCACTTCGCCAGCAGTGAAAGTGATGTTGTTCCAAGCGTCCGCCGAAAAAAGCGAGTTGGTCTGCGCGACGCAGATGCCCACGAAAAGACCGAACACGGTCGCCGCGGTTAGGCCGCCTCCGACGTCCTGCAAACCGCCGCGCAATGTCCAGAAGTCTCTAAAATTTTCAGCGCCTGCGCCGGATCGCAGGCCGACGATGATGCCTAGCACGATGAGTGCGATCAGCGCGCCAGTTTTTGCTGTGGTGAAAACGTTTTGCACCAGCTTTCCCACTTCCAATCCGCGTGTGTTCGTGAATGTGAGAAAACCGATCAGCGCTAGTCCAACGAGTTGTGCGGTGGAGAGGGATACTGCATAACCGCCGAAACGAATCGGCGCGATTAGATAATTGCTTTCCGAAACCCAGGGAAGAAGCACGCCTGTGTAACGGGCGAACCCGACCGCGACCGCGGCGATCGTCCCGGTCTGAATCACAAGAAAAAGCGTCCAGCCGTAAAGAAATCCCCAAAGCGGCGAAAAAGCTTCGCGAAGATAGACGTACTGACCGCCTGCCTTTGGCATCATCGCCGCCAATTCTCCGTACGACAATGCGGCCGTCAGCGTGAGCAGTCCGGTCACGATCCAAACGACGAGCAACCAACCCGGCGAACCGACCTGTCGAGCGATGATCGACGAAACGATGAAAATTCCTGAACCGATCATCGACCCAGCCACGAGCATAGTTGAGTCGAGTAAACCGAGTCCTCTGACGAATTTCTGCTCGGTTACAGGTGTTTCAGTTATCGCAGTCGTCATCTAGGCCGATTGATTTGGCGCAGAGTTAATCACCACTCATGGGCATCATGCAATGCAAAAAAACGGCTATTTAAAACGCAAAAGTGGTTACGCTTAAAAAGGAACTGTGCTAATCTCCCGCCCCGTGCCGATCTCAAATCATCTCTCCTTGGTGCGTAGGTTCCTCTCGATTTTCTGCGCTGCGTTGGCGGTGATTGTCGAATTGGCCATCGCACCGCAGGGCGCTTACGCGCGGGCAACCCCGCAGTTTGAAGCGCTACCGCTGGTGCGCTCTCGGCAAAACCATTTGCTGGTGCGGGCCTTCATCAATGGCAAGCCAGCATGGCTTACGGTCGATAGTGGCGCGCCGGTAAGCGCAATCGCTTTGAACCGGCGCGAATATTTTCGACTGAAACCAACCGCGGCCGAATCGAAGCTGCCGGCACGGGTTCAGATTAACGGAGCATTCAATAGCGTAGCGATCGCGCGGGAACTGCGGATCGGAGGGCTAACGCTGGTCGATGAGCCGGTAGTTACTGTGGATTTCGGTTACTCGGCTCGCGCCGCGCGACGTCTTCACGAACAGGAAATCGACGGGATTATTGGAGCAGACATTCTTTTCCCGACGCGAGCTGTGCTGGATTGCGAACGGCAGTTGCTCATTTTAAAGACCAATCCGGAAGTCTTCGGTAGCGTTCCTGGGTTCGACCGGCGCGGATTGCGAGCTGTTCCGATTCAAGTCAGCGATGATTATAATCTGTATGTTAACGGTTCCGTTAATGGAAAACCCGCCAGGCTCATGATCGATACGGGTTCGTTCGCCACGCTCCTGCACCGCTCTTTCGTCCGGCGGATGCGAATTGCGACTCAGCAGACTCCATACAGTTCGTCAGCTGTGAATCTGAAGGAGCGCGGCGTGCGCGTGGCGCGTATTCGCAAGCTGTCGGTGGGTTCGGTCGATATTATCGGTAAGGACGTAGGTGTCATCGACTTGGAAGGACTAATTCATGAGAGGTTATTGGAACCCCGTGACGGCGGGGCACCTGTCGCCGGGCTGCTCGGCGGGGAAACGCTGAGAAGCCACCACGGCATCATCGACTTCGGCACGCGCACGCTCTATTTAAGGTAACCGGCGCCCGCCAGTCGGCATTGTGTCATTCCGAATGAAGTCCCCTGCCGCGCTGTAGCTTAGCGTAGGCGGGAGGAATCACTAATTTTTCTTAATGGCCGCAATCACACAGGCATTTGTCCTGGCCGCAGGTCTCGGCAAACGGTTGCGACCTTTGACCGATGACTTGCCAAAGCCGCTCATACCGATTTTTCAAAAACCGCTGATCACTTTTGCGCTCGATCATTTGATTGCGGCAGGGGTGCAATCCTTTGTCATCAATACGCACCGGCTGCCGAGCTTGTTCTATGAATTTTTCTCGGGAAACGCTTACGACGGTCATTCCCTTACGCTCGCTCATGAGCCAGATCTGCTCGAAACTGGCGGCGGAATCAAAAACGTCGAAGGCATTCTTGGGAAAGAACCGTTCATCGTCTACAGCGGCGATATTCTAACCGACGTCGCGCTCGAACCGCTGATTGCCGAACATTTTCGCGTCGGCAATGATGTGACGCTGGGGCTTCGGCAGAACACCGGCCTCGGGGCGGGCGTAGTCATGCGCGATGGCCGCATCGTCGAGATCTCAACAAAATCCAATCCCAAGGAAAACTTTGACTACGCTAACATTTCCGTCTGGAACCCGGAAATTTTCGCTCGCATTCCCGCCAAGCGGAAAATTTCATTCATTCCCATTTTGATTGATTGGATCAACCAGGGTGGAACGATCGGCGGCCTGCCGCTGGATGACGGGAATTGGTTCAACATCGGCTCACGCAAGCAATATCTCGACGTCCACCGCGCGATTTCGACCGAACATTGGCGACCGGTTTACGTGAAAACACGGGACTGGGCCGAATCTGTCGCGCAAAGCGCGCATGTCGATCCGACCGCGCAAGTTCGCGGATGTTCTGTGGTTGGGCCCGACTGCAGCGTCGGCGCAGAAGCGGTCCTCGAAGACACTATTTTGTGGTCCAACGCAGAAATTGCTTCCAAAAGTCAGCTTCATGGTTGTATTGTCCGCTCCCGAAAAAAGGTCAGCGGTATCCATCGCAACATCGACATCTAAATCTAACCATGAGAACGGCGCTGCTTCTCCGACAAACTCGAATGCATTTTCCGCGTCTGGATGTCGATCAGATCAAAATAAGGCCCATTGAAAAAGGAGGCTCGGATCGGAAATTTTATCGAATCCAATGCGGCGCGGACTCGGCAGCTGCCGGACTAGTCCTCGTTAAATACAATTTGGAGCGCGAAGAAAACCGGCATTACGTCCAGATCGCGCAATTTCTCGACCGGCAGGGAATCCGCGTGCCAAAGATTTATTTTCACGACCCGGCGGAAGGCCTGATCTGGATCGAAGATTTGGGTGAGCGCGACCTTTATGGTTATCGAGACGAGAGCTGGCTTGTCCGCCGCGCGTTCTACGAATCGGCGCTCGACCAAATTGTGAAGCTTCACAGTTTGCCAGAGTCGGTGTGCGTAGAAATGAAGGAGCATTTACCGGCAGAGTTTAACGCGGCGCTTTACCGATGGGAGCAGAAATATTTTTTTCAGAATTGCCTTGGCCGCTATTTCAGTGTCAGCGAATCGAAACGCAAGGAGCTGGCAGCGCTTCCTGGTTTGCGCGAAATCGCAAAACAGCTCGCTAGTTTGCCGAGAGTTTTGGTGCACCGCGATTTTCAATCGCAAAACATCATCATTCGAAATGGGCACGCTTACCTGATCGATTTCCAAGGGATGCGTCCCGGCCTTGCCGAATACGATCTCGCTTCGTTGTTGTACGATCCGTATGTCGATCTCACGGAAACGGAACGTGCCGAGTTGATCGCATATTACCGCAATCGGCTAAGCGCAAACGGAGTCACGATCGACGGCGACTTCGATTTCAAGTTGCGGCTTTGTGCGATGCAACGCCTCATGCAGGCGCTGGGTGCTTATGGCTTCCTTGGCCTGGTTAAGGGCCACAAGCATTTCCTGCAATACGTTCCCAATGCGCTCGGGTCATTGCGCACAGTCGCGGCAAAAATCGAGAATCTCCAGCCACTGGCATCTTTTCTTGCGGAGGTCGCATCGCGAGACGCTCAACTCATTGAGCGGTCAACACACCTATTGGTATGCTCTACTCTGTCTGAACAAGAGGAAGCACGACCTAGGCACTCCGACGTGAAAAAGTAGGGCGCGCGGTGGAAATTTTAGATTTCAGCGCGCTCAGGTTCTTACCCGCGCGCTGTTAACGTTGTGATTTAATTATTGCTTGATCAGATCGAGCCCGCTCGTCGAACCGGGCACGCCCGTCGTCGTGAAGTTGTAATGAACGGTTGTTGGGCTGGGAGCCGGCTGGCCCACCACGTTATGCGGGTCGTACTTGATCGAGATGAAGTAAGTGCCCGCAGCCGCTGCGTTCCACTGGACAGTCGTGGTATTGCCGTTTTGCGTGATCGTCGGCCCCACACTATTACAGTTGGAGTCAAACACGTTGCTCCCACTGGCAAGGCCGAAAAAGGTGGCAAAGTTGCCGGTCGTGATCGTCTGAGTGATCGTAAAGGTGTTGTTGCCGGCTGGCACCGTCACTCTCACCCAGTAGAACAACACACCTGGGTTGACGTTGTGTATCACCCCGTTGCTAACGGAGTAATTGATGCTGCTGAGGGTCTGGGCCGTGCCGTTCTTGAACTGGGTACAAGTCGTTCCTGTCGGCGTGATCTTGCTCACCTGAATCGGTGTAGCCGACGGCGTTGGAGTAGGCGTAGGCGTAGACGTTGCTGTAGCTGTCGCCGTAGGAGTTGGAGTAAACGTAGCGGTGGGAGTAAAG
>QHMS01000238.1 GCA_003217895.1 Verrucomicrobiota bacterium | reverse complement strand
GATCGCGGATGAACCCGATATTCACGACGGTTGCCGGATGGCCGTAGTCTAAGCCGCCGTCGCCCTCCACCTTCCAGACGCCGCCGCTACCTTTACAGGTCACGATCATGTTGAAATCAAGTCCCGGTATGCCCTCATGATCGAAGGTAATCCCGGTATGGTCCCCTGGATTGGAGCAGCCTCCGTCTGGGATGGACGTAAACAGTACTGGGGAAAGGGGTAGCCTCAACTGATAGATGTTGGGGCCTGCGGTGATAAAATAGTCGCGTGGGGCGAATGCGAACGGCACGGCACCGGCGGCCAGCGCTGGAGCAATAGTCATGTATAATTCCTGGCAGCCGCCGCCATTAGGGGTCGCGATCTGCGCGATTGTGGCGAAACTCCCGTCGCAGGCGACCTTATCGACGTTTATGAAGGTTGGGTCTGGATTACCGAAGCCACAGTATTCGGTCGCGATCAGATCGGCTGGCGCAGCGGCCACGCCCAGGGGTCCGGCTTGGTTGGGGGACGGCGCGGGGTTGTGGACACCGCTGAAGAAACTTGCCAATTGAGGAGCTGCTGGCGCAGGGGGCGCACCTGTGGGCCCAGCATGGAGAGCAGGGTCTTGGGCGCCTCTAAAGAAGGTGTGATCGGCGGCGTAAAGCATTCCTGCCAGCCCTAGTAATCCTGCAATTGTAAGGGTGATTGTCGTTGTTCTTTTCATGTTTTGGTTTCTCGGTTGTTCGTCGCTAAGGTTTTATTTCAGCAATTAAATTGGGGGACACTTAACTTCTACGGATTTTTCGGCCTGAAGTTTCGAAAAAACTTTAAAAAAATTTGGCCAAAATCTTAGGGGATTGGATTTTCGCCGATTCTCCTTTATTGTGCAATAGGCAGAATGGCGTACAAAAAAGCCTTGCAAGCCCTTACGCCGTTCTGATAAACTCGGGCAATTAATTTTGCTATGTCCCCCCCATATCGATCGCGCGTTTTCAACGTTGGTGCTTACGACCGCAGCGAAGCGTCTGTGGAGCAGATCAACCTGGAGGTGCGGAAACTCCTGGATGACGCATATCAACTTGCCAGAAGAACGCTCATGGCGGATCGGGACAAACTCGAAGGGATCGCAAAAGGTTTGCTGGATTACGAAACCTTGGACAGCTCCCGAATCAAAGAAATCGTCAAGCGCGGTCGCCTGAATCCATCGCCAGGCGGAACCCCGGACCCCGGCAAGAAAATGCCGGCACAAGACCCGCTTGGTTCACTGGGTCTGACCCCGCGGGAAGCGGAGGTTCTGGCTTGGGTGGCACAAGGTAAAAGTAATTATGAGATCGGCGTGATCGTGAAAGCATGCACCGGGACGATCTGCAAGCATGTCGAGCACATTTTGGCCAAGCTAAGCGTTGAAAATCGCACCGCCGCTGCTGCAATCGCCATTGGGGCGTTGGCCAACGCAAAAAAATGAGCCGGTCTGCTGCGATGATGTGACTTCTGTCTGTCACGCTTGACGGGACTGCCCACAAGGCATTGACTATCGCCTCGCCGACTCATGAACCGATCGGAACAGCGATTCTCTCTCAAGCGCGCGTCCTCGAGAAATCGAATTTCCATTGGCCTCAGTGGAAGGAGCGTGGTCTTGGCCGTGGCTATCATGGGTTGGTGCGTAGCCCTCCAAGGCGCGGAAATCCATGAGGCTGCCGAATTGGGAGACCTCGCAAGGGTCAAAGCGTATGTGTCGCAGGACCCGAACCAAATCGACCTGCTGGACGCCAAGGGGCAGACGGTGCTGGCCCGCGCCATTCGCAGCGGCAAACAGGAGGTCGTAGAATTCTTGTTAGCAAAGGGGGCAAAGGAAGACATTTATGCCGCGGCGGTTGTCGGCCACGTTGACAAGGTTGCCGCTTTTCTGAAACAGGACAAGAAGCTGGTCAACGCCAGGGACAGCGACGGCAGGGCGCCTTTGCATTGGGCGGCGATTTACGGTCAAACAAAAGTGATGGAGCTGCTTCTGGCTGAGAAAATGGATGTGAATTTATTGGATGGGGAAGGATTCACGCCCTTGCACTGGGCGGCAACATTCAATAAGAGAGACGCGGTAGAATTGTTGCTGTCTCACAAGGCAGACATGAACATCAAGGTCGAGAAGTATGGTTGGACGCCGTTGCGGCTGGCGGTGATCCATGGCCACATGGCAGCGGCCAAAGCTCTGTTGGATGGCGGCTCGGACCCAAATGTAAAGGATGACGAGAACATTCCCCTTTTGCACCAAGCTGTCATTCGCGGCAAAAAGGAAATGGTAGAATTGCTGCTGGATGAGAAAGCGGACGTGAACAAGAAGGACTCGGAGGGGGAAACACCGCTGGCTGAGGCGGTGGAACAAGGCAATAGCGAGATCATCGAGCTTTTACGTCAGCATGGCGCGAAGTGAAAATGACCGCCGTCGCGTTGCCAACCTTTCTGCCGGACGCGACATGCAAAAATGGCGTGATGGACAAACGCATTTTTGGGTGACGATGCCCTAACCCAACGCTTTTTTCGCACGAAGAGCGATCGTCAACATAGCCAGCCATGAAAATAACTCCGCTGGTCAAGTTATGCATTTTGGCAGCCGTTGGATGTGGCTTGTACGCGCTATGGCACAAAGGGGTTCCGCGTCACCAGGAGCAACCGAAGGCCTTGGGCGAAACGGAAGTGGCCGTCCACGTCGGAAAGATTTCTCTGGCGACGTTGCGCCATGGCGTAACGGCATACGGCACGGTCGAGCCTGAGCCGGGAGCGGCGGACAAAGCGCCTGCCTCCGCGCAAATCAAATCGCCAGCGGCAGCTATCGTTTCCGACGTCAATTGCTTCGAGGGTCAACAAGTCGAAAAAGGCCAGACCTTGTTCACCCTCAATAACATTCGCAAGCCGGATGGCTCCGTCGAACCAGCATTGCTCAAAATCACCGCGCCGCTTTCGGGGACGGTGGTTTACGTGAACGTGAGGCCCGGTGAAGTGACCGATCCCGAAACACAGACGCCCCTGGTCGAAGTGGTTGATTTAAATCGCCTGATCATTGCGGCCAATGTACCCAGTTCGCAAATGTCAGCCCTCAAAGTGGGCCAGACAGTGGAGATCGTCCCGCAACAGGCCGAGGTTCACGATACCTCTGCCACAGCCGAAACCGCCGTTCCCAGCCCGGCGCCAGTCACTCTGACAGGAACGGTGACGCTCGTTGAAGACCGGGTTGATCCCAAAACGGACATGGGACCGGTTGATATTTCCGTCCCGGCTGAAGCCGGATTGCGGCCCGGACAGTTCGTTCGCGTACGAATCATCACCGAAGAGCGCCGTGATTGCCTGACGGTTCCGTCACGAAGCATCGTCAAGAATCAAAGCGGCGAATGGGTGATCTACCTGGTTAGCGGCAAGCAGGCAATCCAACAGCCCGTCAAGGTTGGGTTTCGTGAGGGCGACACCGTCCAAGTCCAGAGCCTCGTCCTCCAACCAGGAGATAAGGTCGTCACGACCGGAGCTTACGGACTGCCGGGGAAAACAAAAATCCGCATACTCAGCGAGTGATTGGGGCAACCACCGCCGTCGCCAGGAAATCGAGAGTATGAAGGCAGCTATCGGAAGGTTCGCGGTCAGGCACGCCATTTCGATTGTCTTTCTGGTGCTGGCTCTCTGCCTCGGCGGCGGATATGCGGCAAGGAAAATGGGTTCGTCGGTCTTTCCCGAGACTGACTTTCCTCGCGTGGTCATCATGGCCGACAACGGCGTGATGCCCGCTGAC
>QHMS01000237.1 GCA_003217895.1 Verrucomicrobiota bacterium | reverse complement strand
CTGCGGCAAATGCCGGATGGTATGTACGGATTCGAAGTCAGCGGGTGTTTAACTCGCTCTGCGCTCGAACAAATATTTCGGAAAATTCCTGATGGCCTGTATGAACTGATTTGCCATCCCGGCGAAGATGATGCTGGTACGCGGACGCGATACAGTCATTGGGGCTATCGGTGGGCTGAGGAACTGGAGGCCCTCACCGCTCCAGAAACGAGGGTGGTTCTAAAGGAGCAGGGAATCGCGCTAACTTCGTTCGCGCTGGCGAGCGAGATGAGCCAGGGAGAGACAGTCTAAGTTGAATTGCATCGGGGGTAACCACCCTTTAAACTGAATTTTTCCGATCGAACCGCATGAAGCTCCTCGACAAAATCGGCCGCGAATTTTCCGGCTATAACATTTTGGAATCCGGCAAGCGTCTCTTCGATCGCAGACCGCTGCAATGCAGTCTTTACGTGACGGACCGTTGCAACCTCGATTGCGCCTATTGCACTGAGTACGACAACAGCAGGCCGCATCCGAATCTGGAGGACTTGAAAAAATGGATACGCAAAATTCGCGAGCTTGGCACCATGCGCATTGCGCTTGTCGGAGGCGAGCCGCTCGTGCACCCCAATATTGTCGAAATCGTTCGCTACTGTCGTGAGCTGGGCTTTGCCACCAGTCTGACCACGAACGGGTTCCTTCTTACGCGTGAACTTGTCGCGCAACTTGAAGATGCCGGGCTGCAGGTCATGCAAATCAGCGTCGATCGAATGACGCCGAGCCCAATTACGAAGAAGTCGTTTAAGACGATCTTGCCGAAGCTCGACTACTTTCGCGATTCAAAGATCAGTCTGCATATCACCGGCGTGATTTGCGCCGACACGCTGCCCGAAGCGCAGGCAGTGCTTGAGACTGGTTTGTCGCGCGGAATTCCCACCGAGGTCCGCTTGGTACATGCGGACCCATTGAATCGATTTCGTGTCGATCGCGGGCCGCGCGAAGAGCTCGAGCGTTTCATCGATTCGATGATCGAGCGGAAACGCCGCGGCGAGAAGATCCACACCAGCGAGGCGATCCTCAATTACCAACGCAGTCTCCTGCTGGGCGAGCGCGTCGAGTGGACATGTATGGCCGGCTACAAATTATTCTTCGTCTCGGCGCAGGGAA
The DNA here is from genome assembly GCA_003217895.1 of Verrucomicrobiota bacterium. GTDB lineage: Bacteria > Verrucomicrobiota > Verrucomicrobiia > Chthoniobacterales > UBA10450 > Udaeobacter. Next base: position 16,731 of record QHMS01000237.1, on the reverse strand, counting down.
AATTCTGGATTTGCAGCATGGTGCATACGGACAAACACATCATGGACGTCACGCTGGATGATCTCTACGCAAACTACCGCAAAAAGTCATGCCAGGACGGTTGCGGCGTTTACTGCGCCGTCAGTGCTTCTCTCCTCGTACAAAAACCGGTTCGTGTTCTCGGCAGGGAAATTCTCGCGCGCGCAAGGCGTGTGCCTTCATTGTTGAGTCCTTCTTTAGGTGCGGGAATCAACGACTCGACGCCGGCGCGGATTACAAATCCAGGCGGAACGCGCGAGGTGAACGGCAGCACTGATGGCGGCCCAACCGCAGATAACGGCGTAACTTTGCGGGAAGGCGTTTAACAAAAAACCACACGCCAAGATCCAAACGTAGACGTTTCTGCGGGCCGCGATCAGCCGGAAAGCTCGGTCAAACGGCGTAAGGTCATCAAGCAGACGGCCTGTGGCCATTTTGGCCCGGCGTTTAACAAATTCATCCAGCAGGTGCGAGCCGATGAGCAAAGCGAGAAGATAAAACGCGTTTGGAAACTGGCTGCTTCGCCACAAATCAAAAGCGATAGCTGCCCACCAGGAGTTCTCGATCAAATAATCGAGGTGGTGTTCCCATTTGCCGTGTTCCGTCGTTTCAATTTTGACGCGCGCCTGCTTTCCATCCAGTCCATCGACGAGACCAAATATGAGCGCAGCAATTATCCCGAGCCCGACGCGGCCGAGCACAAAAGCCGCAGTCGCGCCGGCTCCGATGATGAAACCTGAAATCGTAATTTGGTTTGGCGTAATTCGCGTCTTGCAAAGCAGTGAGATGATTCGGCTTTCGATCGGCGCATGAAGATAAGCCGGTAAATCGAGCGTACCTTTTTGCGCGGAATCAAGAATGACACGCTCAGCGATGCGACGGTCTTGCTCTAGCGACGGCGCAAAGCAGAGCGGCCGCACATGCCGGCGCATGTTGACGACGTAGTCATTCACCGTAGCCGCGTCGACGAGATCGAGCTTGCGGTGGTCGATCTTGTTCTTGAGTTCCTCGAAAAACGGCGCCGTGGGTGCAAGCCCTGAGAGGAAATCCCTGTCCACCAAACTCGGACCGCAGGGATTTCGGACTAGATCCCGCGCGAGTTCTGGTGGGTTTGAATCGATAAGGGCAGCCGATGAATTCTGCACGCAGAGAGTAGCAAGCAAGCGCGCGTCACAGTAAATATTTGCCGGCATTATCAGAAAGCGTTCGGCCGCGGCTTGGTTCGGAAGGAGTTGGACGGTAATAGGTTTGATTGTACTCGAAACCAGATCGGTGCTTATTTGTTCGCGGGCCCATGAGCACTTCCGTAAGTCCGCTCCAATGATTTCCGGCGTCGTCGAAAGAACTGTCGCACGACGAAATTCAAGTCGCTGCAAAATGCGGAGCAAACGTTCAAGCAAATTGACACCGCACAGTTCGGTCAATGCCTCGGGTGCATCCGCGATTAAGATTGGCAGGATCTTCTCCATCGCTGGTGAGATTAACGATGTCGTCGCGCAGCGCGAACTTTCAGCACCTGTTCAATCGATACCTGACTCTGCGATTTTTGAACGCACGCTGCTCAAAAAGTCTAGCTTCGCGTGCCGCGCGGCTGGCTGTCGACGATTCGGCCGTCTCTCATTTCGTGGATCCAATCGCAGGCTTCGGCGATAACCGGGTTGTGCGTGGCTAGAAGTAGCGCTTTGCCGCCTTGTTGCACAAGATTTTGCAGCAGTTCAAAGGCGCGCTCCGAATTGGCGGTATCGAGATTGCCGGTAGGTTCGTCTGCGAGGATAATTTTCGGATCGTTAGCCAGCGCGCGCGCAATGGCCACGCGTTGTTGTTCGCCTCCGGAAAGGTGACGGCTCGGTCTGCGCAGTTTGTCGCGTAACCCAACCGATTCCAGGAGGCCAGCAGCGCGCTGGCGCATCTCGTTATCGGAAAGTTGCCCAAGCTTGCGCATGGGGATCATCACATTTTCCTGCGCGGTAAAATCTTCCATCAGGAAATGGAACTGAAAAATGAAGCCGATAAGCTTGTTCCTTTTATACGCCAGCTCGTCATCGCTCAGGTGCAGCACCGGCTCCGATTCGATCGCTACCTGTCCCGCATCGGGCAGATCGAGCAGGCCGAGAACGTAGAGCAAGGAGCTTTTGCCGCAGCCGGACGGACCGACCACCGCGTGAACGCTACCTGCCTCAATGTCGAGTGACACGCCGCGGAGCGCATGCACGCGCTCTTCTTCCTCGCCCAGATAACGCTCGATCCCTTCGCAGTTGAGGCAGGTTTCGCTATTCATCTGGACCCGCGAATTGTGACAACCGGTGGTAACTCAGCGGCGCGGTGCGCCGGAACATAACTCGCAATGAAAACTGCGAGGATCGCGAGCAATGTCGCGAAGACATAGTGCCGCCAATCCCAGGTCACCAGAAAATAATTTGTGTAGAGCAAACCTCGCAGATGAATCGGAATGTGTGACACGCCCCAGGTCATCAGCGCGCCGAGCGAACAGCCGATTAGTGATCCGGCCACAGCGATCAGCGCGCCCTGCCACAAAAAGATCGAAGCAATGTCGATGCGGCGATAGCCCATCGATCGCAAAATGGCGATCTCCTTAATTTTCGCGAGGACCGACATCGTAAGAACATTAAAGATACCGAAGCCAGCCAACAGGATGATAAGAGAAACAGTAATGGCGACCGACATTCTCAGAGTGAGAAAAAGTTGCAGTGTGCTTTCCTCGCGCTCCTGCCAACTCAAAGCATTGTGCTGGAAGAGCGTTTCAAAACGGCTGGCCAACTTCGGTGCGCGATTCGGATCGCGCAATTTGTAAATGATCATCGTCGCGCCGGACGGCTGCTGCAACAAAGCCTGCGCGATCCTGGCATGCGAATAAATCCGGGTTGAATCGATTGATCCGATGCCGGCGCGCGCGATCGCTGCCACGGTGAACCGCCAGTACTCGCCGTTGGGCGCGAGCAATTGTACAGTGTCGCCGACACCAGCCTGAAGCAGTTCTGCCAACCGCGAGCCGATAATGATCGAACCGGTGTTATTTCGAAAGTCATCAAAGTTGCCGTCAATCAACTGGTGGAGAATATCGGTGGTCTGCGCATGCAGAGCGGGATCAATGCCATAGAGATCGACAGTTGCATTCTCAAATCCCGCCCGAGCGCTGAGCGTTCCGCGCAGAACTGGCGAACAGGAAACAACATTAGAAAATTGCCTGCTCACCCGCATGATTTCATTGGGGTTAGTGATGCCTTCAAAGTAGAGCCTGTGTCGGGTGGGTTCTTTGGAGTTTTTCGCGCCGACCATCAACGGTTCATAGCGCGGCCGGAAACGTGATCTCACAACCAGCGCGCCATTGCTGCCGATGTTTGAGTCAATGAAGTAGCGGGCGAAGCCCTGAGTTTGCGCCTGTGTGCAGATAAAAATCGCGACGCCGAAGACGACACCGCTAAGGCTCAGAAGCAATGCCCGCTTGCGGTGCGTCAAAAAGCGCAGGGCGATATAGAGCGGCGGCGTCATGGCGCCTTTGGCGGAGCCGGTGAGCTCACCATGCGCTGCCTTACGGTTTCTCCGGGATGGAATTTGTCCTGGTCGGAAACGATAACGTGATTGCCTTCTTTCAAGCCACTGGTCACTTCCGTAAAATCGAGTGTGCGAAATCCCACGCCGACCGTGCGAGAATGCACGATGCCGTTGTTCACGATTAACGCCTGATCGACAAGGAGCGCGCGTGTTGGAACCAGAAGCGCATCTTCGTGCACCCCTGTGATGATGTTCATCTCGCCGGTCATGCCAACCATCAAGTTGTCGGGCGGATTTTCCATCTCCAGCACAACCGTGTATCGCTGAGTGGTTGGATCAGCAGCGGGTTGCACCGACGTCACGCGCGCAGTGAAAGTCCGTGTCCGATAAGCGTATAACTGCACTTTTGCTTTCATTTCCGGTTTCACTTCACCCACATCTTCTTCGTTTACTTCGCCGCGGACGTAATTCCTGCGCGAAGAGACCGTGAAAAGCTCGTTGCCGTCTGAAACCAGTTCGCCATCGATTGTTTGCACGTTAGTAAGGAGCCCGTCAATCGGGGAGCGGACTTCCGCGCTCTTCATCTGTGCCTCGAGCTTTTTCGTTGTTTCCTCCAATGAGTTGAGGTTGCGATCCCGCTCGATCCGCTCTGTCTCCACCGCACCGCGCAGTCGATTTGCTTCGCTTTTCGCCTTCTGATATTCAACGGCTGGCACGTTGCCCGAGCTGACGACCTTCTCGAGCCGCTGCAAATTGTCTTCAGCTGCTTTCAGCAGCTCGGAAGAGGGCAGCGGCAGTGCCGCGCGATCGATGGCGGCCTGCAAATCGGCGCGCGCCTGCTTCAATTGCCGCGCGGTTTCCTCGTCGGCGATCGTCGCCAGCAACTGACCTTTTTCGACGTTCTTGCCGATTGCGCCGCGACCGGCGGAGAAGGGTTCGGCCAGTTGGATGAAGCCGTCATTTTGGGCTCGAATGCGCACGACAAAAGCCGGTTCGATACGCACCGTCCCATAAACCGCCGAGATGGCGGTGCCCCGATGCACCGTAACCACTTCCGCCACCGGCATCAGGAAATAATACGCCAGGGCGAAAATCAGCACGATTGCTGCGATACTGCCCCAAAGGACCCCTTTTGATTCCGGCAATTTCAATCGCAGGAACTAATGCACGTTTTGAACGGTGTCGTCCGAAAATTGAAAATAACGCCCAGTGGCTCGGTCCCATTCAGCGACTGCCAGATTGTGCTGATAAACAGCGTCCAGCAGTCCGCTCCTGGTCTTTAAGAAAGCATTTTGAGTGACGCGATATTCCAGGGGCGAAACGAGACCGTTTGCGAGATTTTCCCCGACTGTCCGCGCGCCTTCCTCTGCGGCGGCGGACGCTGCCGAGAGCGATTCTTCACGAGCCTCGATCGCCTTAAGGTCATTGGCGATTCGGGAGAGCTCGCGGCTGACATTGTCCTCGAGTTTTCTGCACGTCAGTTCGTTCACCTCTCGTGCTGCGCGCGTCTTCAATACCGCGCCGCCGACTTTCCCGTTATCGACCACACGCCAGGTGTATGCTGCCTTTTCCTTGATTTCAGACCCGATAAAATCCTGTGTCTTGCTCGTTGAGCCTTGGCGATGAATGCCGGTCACTGGGACGTACTCGCCGTTAATGGTTCCTCCTACAGCGGGATAATAGTCGGCTGCGATGATCCGTTCATCTTCGTTGGCAGCACGCACGAATAAGCGCGCGAGTTTGAGATCGGCCCTTCGCTGCGAGGCCGCCGCTGTTTCCGAATCGAGATCGACGTGCATCGGAACAAACTGCAACTCGCCGTCGGGCTCGGGCAACCATGATTTTGCAGGATCGATCGCCATCGCTTCAGCCAATTTCAATTGCGCTTGCCGATATGCGCCGTGCGCGCTTTCAATCTGTGGAACCAGCTCGGAGGCTTGGACAGTCGCACTGGTGAAAGCGCTTCGATTGGTCAATCCCGCTTTGTAACGATCCTGTTGGGTAGCAACATTTTCTTCCAGTTTTCGTCGTTGTTCTTCTCGAATTGACTCAAGCGACCGATTGTACAGCGCCGCGTAAAACGCCAACCGCGCCGCGTGTAGCTGCTCTACCACTGCGACGTTCAATTGCTGCTGCGCGATCAGGACTTCGGTATCTCCGCGCCGGAGTGACGGCGGCACAGCCATGTTAAATAAAACTTGCTCAAGCGAGCCGCGGCCGAGGGCAAATCCTTTTACTCCGCTTTCACCAGACCGGTGACCAGCTTGAACACCGGCTGGCACGCCCACCTCGGCATGAGGCCAGACGACCGAACGAAAAACGAGTCGCTGTCCAGTTGCCCGTTCAAGGCCGGCCTTAGCCTCCTGGATGGCTGGATTTTTTTCCAGCGTCGTTTGAAGAACGTTTTCCAGAGTGACCGCAGAAGCGGCATGTAATGTCGACAAGTAACAAGCGCCACTGAGCAGAGCCAGGACCGATAGGCCGCCACCGCCGGGTGCGCGGCAATAGTGTGCACGAGAGGTGCGGTCCTGCTTCATCGTTGACTCATTTTCTCGGGCGGCTTGGCAACATCAGAAACCTGGGCCGCATTTCGGTTTTCTTTCTTTACATTTTTGAATTGTGACCCGAAATCGAGCGCTTCGGCCGAACTGGCACACGCGTGTGCGAGGCGGGCGAGAGCCACGTTGTGCAGATAGATCGCGCTCAATCGAGTGGTGCGCGTCCGCGTTACATCGGAGGCCGCTTGCAGGATGTCGAGCTGTGTTCCCAACCCGGCAGCAAGATTGCCTTTGGCCATCTCAAGAGCCTCGTCCGCGGTCTGAACGTTTTTTGTTTCGGTTTCAAGTACGCGCTCGGCTTGCTGGAGATCGAAAAACGCACTGCGCACTTCAGAAGCAACGCTCCGCTGCGCCGCTGCCAGCGCTTCCACTGCTGCCTCGCGCCGGGCGCGCGTCGCTTGCATTCGTCCTTTGGTCGCGAACCCGTCGAAGATATTCCATGTTGCGTTTATTCCTACGATACCCCCGTAGTTAAATTCTTGACCCACAGCCGGATCACGCTCGCTGTAAACTTCATATCCGGAAAAAGCGCGGATATGTGGGCGCATTGCGCTCCGATCCAAAACATACTGGCGATCTTCAATTTCGATATCTCTCTGCCGGGCCTTAATGACTGGCCGATTCACGTCAGCTCGCGCCAGGCAGTCGTTTAAGTCGGCGTGACTGGGCCGATATTGCAATTCGCCGGCAATCTCAAATCGCGGAGCTTGGGCTCCTGCGCGCAAATCGGTGCCGAAAAGTTCCGCTAACCGCAAGTAGGAATTTCTCAACTCAGTCTGCGCATTGAAAAGTTCTGGCCGTTCGTTGCCCAGGGCCACCTCGGCTCGTTCAACGTTCAATTTACTCACGATGCCTGCGCTCAATTGTTCCTGCTGGTTCTTGAGTTCCTCCTCTAAGACCCGCACTGAATCTTCGCGCACATGGACCTTTGCCCGATTTAGCAGCAGCTCATTGAAGGCGATTCGCACATCCATCGTCACGCGGCTGACAATTTCCTGTAGGTCGCAGTTTGCCTTGGCGATGTTCAACTGCGCGATTGCCACCTGGCTGGTTACTGCGCCGCCGGTATAGAGGTTTTGTTCCAGCTTCAGTATTGCGTTGTAATCTTCCTGTCGAAGGCTGGTCTCGCTTTGAGTCTGTCGTTTATCGTACAGTCCGTTGGAGGTTAGCGAGGGGAGAAATCCCGAGCGCGCTTCAATAAAGCCTCCACGCGCTGCCAGCACCTTCTTACATGCAATTAAGATGTCCGGATTGTGCTCCTGGGCGACCGCAACGGCCTGTTCGATAGTGTAAGCCGGGACGCCCAGCGCCCTGGGCGACGCCGGCAAAGCGGCTGCGATCAGCACACTGATAGCCGCGAACTTAAAGCGCATTTGGTCTATCTCCTTTGGAGGCCTCTCCTTGTACCAGGAATGGCCCTGACTCTTCCCCTTATATCAGTTCTTGCAAGCCGGCGCGACTTCGCACACATTCCGCGCTTGCAGTCCCGAAGGTTTCGCGACTACATGAGGGCAGGACGGAGGGTGCCGGAAGCGGCCTAACTTGTGTCTTGCTTCGAATAAACTAAATCAGGTAGCTTCTCAGTTTTAACAATTTGGAAATGAGAAAAATAAGAATTGCAATTGTCGGCGTTGGAAACTGCGCCAGCTCTCTTGTCCAGGGAATCAATTTTTATAACGGCTCGTCCGCCAACGGCACTCGCATCGGCTTGATGCACCGGGAGGTCGGCGGCTATCGCCCGAGCGATATTGAGGTCGTAGCCGCGTTTGATATCGACCGGCGCAAAGTCGGGCTGGACGTGAGCAAAGCCATCTTTTCGCCGCCGAATTGCACCAAGGTTTTCTGCGAAAAGATCAAGCTCACCGGCGCCATTGTGAAAATGGGTTGCGTTCTGGATGGCTACGCTCCGCACATGCGCGATCAGGACCCCCTGCGCACATTTCTTCCACTGGAGAAAGAAACCACCCGCGAAGAGATCATCGCCGAGCTGAAAAACTCCTCTGCTGAACTGATGGTCAATTATCTTCCCGTAGGCTCCGAACAAGCCACCCGGTTTTACGCCGGCTGCGCACTCGAAGCCGGGCTGGGCTTTGTTAACAATATCCCCGTCTTCATCGCGAGCGATCCGACGTGGTCGAAACGTTTTGCCGATAGAAATCTCCCCCTTATCGGCGACGACATCAAGGCGCAAATGGGCGCCACCATCCTGCATCGAGCGCTGGTAGATCTTTTTCGCAAGCGCGGCGTCAAACTTGTGCGCACCTATCAATTGAACACTGGCGGGAACACCGATTTCCTGAACATGCTCAATCGCACCCGACTGGCGTCGAAGAAAACTTCGAAAACCGAAGCGGTGCAGTCTGTGGTCGGTGAGCGTCTGGCGGACGAGAATATTCACATCGGCCCGAGCGATTATGTGCCTTGGCAACTCGACAACAAGATCGCCTTCATCCGCGTCGAAGGCCGGCTCTTTGGCGACGTGCCGATGGAAATCGACGTGAAACTCTCAGTGGAAGATTCGCCAAACTCAGCCGGCGTGGCAATCGACGCCATCCGCTGCTGCAAGCTTGCGCTGGATCGCGGCATCGGCGGTGTGTTGCATTCCCCTTCCGCCTATTTTTCCAAACATCCGCCCGTGCAAATGACTGACGACGAAGCCTATCGCTGCGTCGAGCAATTCATCCGCGGCGAACGCGAGAGCTAGTCAGCTCGAACGCACGAGGTAGCCCGGTTCCTCTTCGACTCGGGTTTCGTCTCTCGATCAAACGCCACTGGCGGGATCCGGCCGGATTTCATTTTCGAGTTCCGCGGGCGGAAGTTGTTCCAGCCTGCGCCATTCCATTTGCAGTTCCTCGGCAGAATAGAGCAGCAAGCGGCCAAGCGCAGTCGAGAACAAACCGGCTTCCACTTCGAGATCCGTAATTTCCGTGACCGCTTTCCAGTAAGCTGCCAACTGCGGGCGGTAACTCTCGCGAAAGATTTCGATATCGCTTGGGGAAACGTCGTTCGTTTTCCAATCAAGCAGAAGACACTGGCCGAATATGCGGTTAATCATGATCGAATCGATCAGGCCTTCGAGCACGCTGCGCTCGTTCCTGTGCCACGAAAATGGAAACTCGGCATGAAATAACGTTTCATTGCTCGCAAGAAAGCGAGCGATACTAGCGTCGCTGAACAAATTTTCCCGCGTGGCGTTCCAGTCTTTTACCGCGGCTTTCGCGTCGGGAGAAAGCGGCAATTCTTTTTCGAATAACTTTTGTGCAGAATTGATCCCGCCCTTCCAATCCAGGCGCTGGAAAAATTTATGCCACCACCGGCCATAGAGCGTGGCCAGATTATCAAGCCGCGAGCGCGTCCACACCTCTGCCGGAAGTTCCGGATCCAGCGTACTCGGTGTGATCTTGCGCACGAATTCCGACCCGCGTTTTGCGGCGCGCTTGAGTTCGCGAGCACTTAACGGCTCGATTTCTGCACCGTTTTTCTCCGACGCGTGCTCAATGATTTGGGAAGGTTCAGGGACTTCATCGATCGTGCTGCTATGTTGATCAAATTCGCCTGAATAAGAATCCTGGTCGCAGATCAACCGTCGCAGTTGCGCTGCTTTCAGCAGTTTGCCCTCGCTATTGGAGAAGATCTCCTGATCGAGCACAACTACAAGTGTGTGGCGTGCCCGCGTTGTTGCGACATACAGAAGGCGTTCAATTTGCTGCTGTTCAGCACGTTCGATCGCATCTTTCAAATCCTTCGATTTATCTTCTTTGCCGAACGCGATAATCAGTTCCCCATCCAAGGGCGATTTAACAAGATGTGGATAGGGGCGCGAGGGCAGCCGCATATCGCGCGCGAGGAATGGCACGATCACCGCCTGCCACTCCGAGCCTTTTGCCTTGTGCGAAGTGATGAGTTGGATCGCATTGTCGTCCGCGAAAAAACGTACGGCGCGCGGCGTGGTGAAATCATCCCGTAAGTGTTCGGCGAACTCTGTCAGGATCGTTCCGTTCGCTTCGGCTTCCGCCGCTTGTGCGAGCAAGGCATCAAGTTCGCGTGTGAGATCGCCAAACTCCATCGCGGGCAATAAAAGCAAACGCTCGCGCAATCGCGTTTGTTCGACGATCAAAGTTACGGCATCGAATAACGCCAGACCTTCTGCACGCTGGCGAATTTCTGCGAGCGTACGCAAGCGCGAGGAAATTCTTCCGGTCGCCGATAAAATCTCATCGATGCGAAATCTCGCGCTCTGTCCTTCGGAAAAGACAGCAAGATCGTGATCGGACGCGCCGAAGATCTCCCGCAGCACGCCGACGATTTCGTATGCATTAAGCGGATCGGTCATGATGGTAAGGAGCGCGGCCACCCACGCATAAGCCGGGCTGTCGCCTTTGACATCGCGTTCAGATTGGATTGCCACCGGCAGACCAACGCGTCGCAATGCGGCGGCCGTCGTTTGCAGCCAGGCTTTCCGCGGACAAAGAATCGCCACTTCCCGCCACGAATCGGCCGAAAGTTTTTTCAGTCCTGCACCCTTGATCCATCGCGCAAGATATTCCGCTTCGATGCGTGCCTTTTGGTAATCCTTAAGTTTTTTTCCTTCCGGCAACAGTTCGTTTGCGACAAGCGGCACGCGAATGACTTTCCCTGGAAGAATGTTCGGGCGCGGTTGCAATTCGACGAAGCGCACCTGCCCGTCCTTGTTATTCAAAATCTCGCGGAAAGTTTCGTTCACGAAATCGAGCTGCTTCTGGTCGAGTCGAAACGTGACGGCAAATTCCACGCTCTCACCGTGTTTGTCGGCAACCAGCGCTTCATGAACGGCTCGGTAATAATTCAGATCTGCCCGCTGCCAGTAAATCGATTGCTGGAAATCGCCGACCATGCAGAAATGGCCGGGTCGCGGCCCCAGATGTCGATCTTGCAACCAAATGCCGCTCGCTTCGGGCGGGCGCGTTGTTTCCAGCAGCACGGAAAATTGCAGCGGCTCAGTGTCCTGCGCCTCGTCGAGAATGACACGCAGGTTTTCTTCGCGAATTCGCCGCGCAGCTTCCGGATGTTGCAGCAACTCTTCCGCGAGCGCGATTTGATCTCCGTAAGTGACGAGTCCGTGGTCGAGTCGAAAATTGAGATAATCACGCTGCACCTCTGCCGCCACGCACGTGGCGGCGTCGCAGATCCATTGTCGCAGCGGCGCAAATTTCTCTTGCCAGAGCTGAGTAAACCTGGCGTTTGTCGCCGTGAAACAAACCGGCCAGCGCAGATATTCCCAATCGCCGGCGAAACGCCTTTCCCATTCGCGCAATTCCGCCTGGGATTTGCTGATGTTTTCGTTTCCCTTATCCGATTGAGAGTAGACCTCAGCGAAATCGAGCGGCGGACAGGGCGACAACCCTGGCGCCTGCAAAACAGCCGAAGCCGCGCGTCGGGCGAGCTCCATGAGATCGCGCACCTGCACAAAACGCAGAAGCATGGCTCGGTCCTTATCGGCCAGCGAACGACCGATGCGGGTTTGATTCTGGGCAAACTCCTGCCACAGATCGCTGTCGTCTTCGACCAACTCGAGCGGCGCAGGCAAACCAAGATAATGACCGAAGTCGGTCAGGAGTTTGATGCAGAACGAATGGATTGTGCCGAAGAAGGCGCGGTTGAATGCGGTCTGCACTTCCTGTCGCAAATGTTCCTCGAGCAGGGCTTGCCGCGTGCGCTGTTGCATTTCGTCCGCCGCACGATTGGTGAAAGTGACGACGACCAACTGCGGCAGAATTTCCGTGGCGTTCGGCGAACGCGCGATCGATAAAACGCGCTGCGTGATCGCAGTGGTTTTGCCCGAACCGGCCGACGCGACTACAGAAAAATTGCAATCCAGCTCGGTGGCAAAACGAGCGCGCGCGGCTTCATCGCGCGGCTTCACCATGTTTCCCACTCCTCTTTTTCAAGCACGAGCGCCGGATGCGTCAGCGCCCATTTATCTTCTAAAATGTCGTTGTCGATCGCCAACGTCGCGAGCGGATACGGTGCGCTGTAACCGAATGCCGGACGGATTTCACCCTTCATTCCAAAAGCCCCGGTGCGCTGCATTTCCGCGAGATTGGCGAAGACGTCGGTATGCGGTGCAAGATCGATAACGGACAATTGTGGCGCGACATTTTTAGCCACGAGCGAAATAATGCTGGCGCTCACCTCGGCGGCGCCGAGCTCGCGTATGGCTAGCGTGTAAAGACCGAGCTGTAAGGTTGTACCTTTGACCAGACTGTCATGCAGATCAGAGGTCTTCAGTTCCCTGGTCGCACCGGTTTTGTAATCGACAATCCAGATTTTTTGGCCGGCGAAACTGAGCGCGTCATTTTGCGCGAGCACCAAATCGATTTGGCCGTGCAGCTCAAGCTCCACGCCATCGCCAATTTTCACCGCACCGTCGCGACCGACGGCTAACTCCGTCGCGAGCCAATTCCATCCTTGCGCAGCTCCGATTTTGGCGCCGAGATGCCGTGCGAGATAACGCGCGTTCAACCAACCCGACTTCCACCAATCTGGCACGACTTTGCCTGTCAAATCGCAAAGACGCCGAAGGTCCGCACAACGTTCGTCCGCGGCAAACCGGATGCGCTCGTCGATTCTTGTTAGAGTCGGAAACGCCGAGAAAATCTTTCCGTTCCGGGGTTCGATGATATTCGCCAGCCAGTAATGGACCCATTTACCGGTCGTCGCCGTCCACGGATTCGCAGCGTCTTCCGGTGCTTCTACGCCGAGATAACGCTTCATCCAAACAATCGCTGGCGACGAAACCATTCCTCGAAGATCGGTCACACTCAGCGTCGGCACTGGCCGATACGACTCGTTGCGCCGCAAGGCGAAGTCGTATTCACCGGCAGGTTTAGAGGAATCGCGGCGCGCGTTGAACGCGATCAGGGTTTGCTGAATATCGGTCGCGACTAACGGAGGCTTCGGTAACAGTGCAGTGGCGCATTGCAGATTTTTCAACGTCATTTGGGTGAGCGGTTCACCGCGCGTTTTCAGATAAAGCTCCGTAAAGCATTCGCTCGGATTCCAGAAGCGTTCCGGCGCATCTTCCTGCACCAGACTGGCGATGAGCGTCACACCTTCGCTGGCCGACTCGAGGAGCACATCGAATTGCCGCAACGCGATCGCGCGTTGCTCTCCCGGCCCGAGATAAAGCGAATGGTTTTCGCGAACACTCGTATGGCCCTCGCCCTGGCTCCCCTGGCGAGCAGCGCGCTTGTTGAGCTGTTGCACGCTACGATTGAAAGCATGAATCTCTTCGGCTCGTGCGAACTCCGCGCCGACTGGAGGCGGCCAAGCCCCTTCGTTCCAGCCGGCAAAAATCAAATGCGACCATTCCTGATTTTGCGCGCCCGCCACCGTGAGCAATTGCACGCGAGCATACGGATGGTCGCCTTCGGCTGAGCGCGCGGCATCTGCCGCCACAGCCGTTTCTGCCAGCCACCGCAAAAAAAGCGCGCGTGGAAATTTCGCATCGAGACGCTGCGACCAATCATGCGCGACGCTCGCAAGCTCGAGCGCCTGTTGCTTCCATCCGAGATGGGCAAGCGCCGCGTGAGTTTGTTGGAGAAATTGCGCGAACGTCGCGCGCGGCGGGAGAAATGCCAGCGCGCGCAGAGCTTCGGCGGCGGACTGAGATTTGTCGTCCCCCCGCGCCGCACAGAATTCCCGCAGCAGTTCGAGGTCGTCCAGCAACACCTCCTTGTAACTTTCGTGCAGAATATTTTCGAAAACTTGCCGGCTGATCTTCAGCGATACGACCGTCGGGTCGGGCAACGCATTTAGAAAACGCAGAAAGGAAGTGAGTCGTGGTGCGCGTTGCAATTCGACCCACGCCTGCCACTCCGCTGACTCGAAAATGCCGGGCACAATGTGGCCGAGCCCATCATTATGCGCTATTTCAAGCCGGGCCAGCGAGCTTGCGACCAGGCGCGACAAGGCTCCGCTGCCCGGAAAAATCACGCCGAGTCGCGTGCATTTCTCATCTGCCAAATAACGAACGCATTGCCGCGCGATCGCTTCGGCTTGTTCGGAAAAGTTTGTGCCGATCAGAAAATCGAAGCGCTTTGCCATTTGCGCGCCGCCGCGCATTTCAACTTCGCTGAAAAGCGAATCGCCCACCGCGGCGGTCGCTCTCGGCGCGCGTTGGGCTTCGCCACAGACTTCTTCCCAGGAGCCGATCCAGCAAAGATCGACATCGGAAAAGTTTTCTCGCGGTTCTTCGAGGATGATTGTCGCGTTTTCTGCCAGTTCGACAGCGGTGCGCAGCAGAAACCACTCTGTCCAATGTGCTCCGTCGAATCCAATGATAAGCACGTGGGAAAATTCTCGCCTGCCACGTGCCGCTTGTTGCAAACGACTTCGGTCAGTCTTGCCGCGAAGTACAAAACCGCATTTTTTCAGCAGCTCGTTAAAACGCTGAACCACAGGTGCAAATGACGGCAGCCCGAGTTCCTGGAATTTCCAACCGGCAATTTCGAGGCGATCCAATGCGCGCAGAAGCACCGCGGGCGCCCGGGCAACAGCTTTGGCAGCCAGTGCTTCAGATTCGTTAGGGCGATCTTCCAATTCGCTGGCCGCAATTGCGAGAAGCAAACGCAGATGTTCAAGCTCAGCCGCAGGCGTTGTGTCATCCCGCGCGAGCAACGCGCGTAAACTCGACGCTGTCACAAACCTCAGACCGAGATGCGAAAAGCCTTTTGCAATTAAGCGCGCCTTAAGATCGTTGAGCTGTCCTCGTGTGGGAACGACTACCAGCGCAGGCAATTTGCGTTGCCATGCCCCGGGCAAAACCTTGTTGAACCAGGGAGCAATAGCATCCTCCCAGGCTTCCTGCAGGGATGGCACAACGAGCAGAAGTGGCCGCGATCGTTTCACATCTAATGGATCGTGGACAGCATTCTCTTGTCCTCCACGCGTCGAGTGAACCCCTCGCGGTCCAGCTTTTCCAACAACGGCACCATGATCCGGCGCGAACTCTCCAGAGCCCGACGCAGTTCGCTCACAGTAGCCGGTCCGTTCTTGGAAACGAATTCGGCGATTCTCGCCTTTATGTGCTCGAAGTTTTCGCGCAGCAAAACTGCGTCTGAGCCCACTTCGATCGCTTCGCCACTCTCGACCAAGAAGCGAAGAACAAGGTGCCCGTCTCGATCGGTTTCGATCTGGTGTCTTGGCGGTGGATCGAATGGTTTCTGCGAGAGGGCCTCACGAATTTTTCTCGCAACTGGTTGAAGCCTGACCGGCAGCACCGACTGGTGGGAAGCGCGCGCGATGGCCGAACCTTTGCGAACAAAATCGTCCGTGCACAACTCTGCGATCAGGGCCTCGAAAACATTTTCCGGCTGATCGCGTAACACAGAACGGAGCTCGCTCAAATCAAGCCCCGGGCGTTCCGGGTTCTGTTTGTGCGCGTTATCGATTAACGCAATCGTCTGGTTGCGCAGCATGCCCCAAAACGCGCCATCCGCCGCTATTTCCTCGGAGAGCGCAATTTCGTTATTCCGTTGCAGCCGCATTAGTGCTTCGGAGATTTCACCTGCGCTAAAATGCGACCTGCCCAAAAGCGTTTTTCTTGGCACAAATCCGCGACGTGCAATTTCAGAACGGACGCAAAGATCAATGTCGTCCGGAGCGGTCGCGGGCATCGACAACAGTTTCAAGTCCCGTGCATCACAAAGACGCGTGCCGTCCAGATCAAGCACGACCCCGCCTGCAATGGTGTGTTGTTCCGACCCATCGCGAATGACAAATCGGTCCCTGACGAAGGCGAAGATTGGAGCGGCGAGCTTCAAATGCGCGATTATTTTTTGAGAGGGCTCCAACTTTTCTTTTTCCAGCAAAGTGATCCGTGCGGCCACTCGCGACGTGCCGTGATGAAGATAAACTGAGCCTCCGTTCTTAAGCGGGCGCGCGGCTGGTTTGCCCGCCGTAGCCTTGGCAGAGGCGGGTTGCTTGGCAAAAAGTCGCGGCGATCTCTCAATTTGCACTATCAGAGCCGAAGCGGGCGCAAAGTCGCTGGCTGTGATCGCATCACCGCGCTTTACCTGATCGATTGCGAGATCGCGGAGACTGAGCGCGGTACGCATGCCAGGCTGCGCGCAGTCCATTTCGATTCCGTGACTTTGAATGGAGCGGACCCGCGCTTGAAGGTTTTGCGGTTGAACGCTAATGGTCTGGCCACGATGGAGTCGTCCGCCAGTCAAAGTTCCGGTGACCACCGTGCCGATGCCGCGCATTGTGAATGCGCGATCAACAAACAAGCGCGGCTTGCCGAAATCGCGTTGCGGTTGTACGGCTGCGAGTTCCGACGCGATCACGTTCTTTAGATTTTCAATTCCTTCGCCGCTGCGCACTGAAGTTGGAATCATTCGCGATTTCACAAAAACAGTTTCGCGCAGATGATTTCGAATTTGTTCGGTAACGTTCTCAACATTTCCCAAATCGCTTTTTGCCAGGGCGATCACGGCTCGTTCCACACCCAGATAAGTCAAAATCTGCAGATGCTCTTCCGTTTGCGGCATCCAGCCGTCGTCAGCGGCGATAACGACTAGAGCGAGGTCAATCGAGCCGACGCCCGCGATCATGGTCCGAACGAAATCTTCATGACCGGGAACATCCACAATGCCGGCGT